>JBOHCP010000675.1:0-3253 GCA_050698875.1 Streptosporangiaceae bacterium
GGCCACGCCCGGGCCGGTGAACTCCACCATCGTGCCCACCACCCCGACCGAGCGGAGCAGCTCGGCGATGGTCAGCACCAGGTCGGTGGCGGTGGCACCCTCGGGCAGCGCGCCCGAGAGGCGGACCCCGATCACCTTCGGGATCAGCATGGACAGCGGCTGGCCCAGCATCGCCGCCTCGGCCTCGATGCCGCCGACCCCCCAGCCCAGCACGCCCAGCCCGTTGACCATCGGCGTGTGCGAGTCGGTGCCCACCAGCGTGTCGCAGAACGCGGCGCCGTCCTCGGAGAACACCACCCGGGCCAGGTGCTCCAGGTTGGCCTGGTGGCAGATCCCGGTGCCCGGCGGGACGACCCGCAGCCCGGCCAGCGCCTGCTGACCCCAGCGCAGGAACGCATACCGCTCGGCGTTGCGCCGGTACTCCAGCTCGATGTTGCGCTCCATGGCGTCCGGGCGGCCGAAGTAGTCGGCGATCACCGAGTGGTCGATGATCAGCTCGGCCGGGCGCAGCGGGTTCACCAGCGCCGGGTCGCCGCCCAGCCCGGCCATCGCCTCCCGCATCGCGGCCAGGTCCACCAGGCAGGGCACGCCGGTGAAGTCCTGCATCAGCACCCTGGCCGGGGTGAACTGGATCTCCTCGGACGGCTCGGCCGCCGGGTCCCACCGGGCGAGCGCCTCGACCTGCGCGGCGGTTACCAGGTGCCCGTCCTCGTTGCGCAGCAGGTTCTCCAGAAGAACCTTCAGGCAGAAAGGAAGCCGCGCGGCACCGTCCACCGCGCCCACCCGCCAGATCCGGTAGCTGGTGCCAAGCACGCCCAGGCTGGCGGCCGCGCCGAAGCTGCCGGCGTGGCCCGGCGTGCTCACCGGGCCGCCCCGCCCTGCCCGGCGCCCTCGGGGATGTCCGGGCCGTCCAGGCTCAGCACATCGGAGCGCAATCCGACGGCGAGCCGGTTCCAGCCGTTGATCGCCACGATCGCGAACGTCAGCGCCGCGATCTCGGCCGTGGTGAACTCCTTCTCGGCTGCGGCGTAGTCCTCATCAGGCGCCCCGGTGCGCGGCAGCTCGGTCAGCACCTCGCACCAGGCCAGCGCGGCCCGCTCCCTGACGGTGTAATACGGGGCCCTTCGGACCCCGCCTCAGAAGTGGCGCCTCCTCGTCGCTAAATTCAGACGCTGCCCTTGCGCTCGACGACGAGGATCCGGGCCTCTGGTGCCGGGTGGGCGACGTGCTCGTCACCGACGTCAGCGCGGCACAGCCGGCCGGGCGTCAGACGCTCGACCCGCTCCTGGCCGTCGTCCCGGTAGTGCATGTCGACGGCGCCGTCGAGGACGACGAAAACCTCCGGCCCGTCGTTGACGTGCCAGATGTAGGGCTGATCGGTCCAGTGCAGCCGAACCGTGGCGTCGTCGATCTCCGCAATGTCCAGTGAGCCCCAGGGGTGATGGGCGGTGAAGCTGCTGGCGTCGAGGAAGCGCATGCCCTAATCCTGACTGCACGGCCGGGGAGCGGCGGAAAGGATGGTCCAGGTGAGCAGGGCGAGGACGGTGATCGTGTCGACCACGATGGACGCCACCACGGCGGAGGCTGAGATCGACTCGCGGAAACCGAATAGCCCCACGCTGAGGCTGAGGACAAGAGCGCCCAGCGTTGAGGCGGTGAATCCGGCCGCGGCCAGGCCGGCGATCGGCCGTGGCCACGCCAGCAGCGCGGCGGCGAGTGTGAACGCGGTGATCGCATCAAGCAGGAACAGCGGCCCGTTGACCGGGATGTGCCGGTAGCCCTGCAGCCACAAGTGGAGATGGATGTAGCCGATCCAGGCGAGCAGCAGTATGCAGGCCAGGCGGAGTAGCAGCACCGCGGCGGCCCGGGTCCGCGAGTGAGCCGGCCGGGGGCTGCGTGGCGAGGCGAGGCTGCGCAGTTGCGGCGCAGTGCAATGAGTCATGGCCATGTTCCTTCGGTGTAAAGCCGCTGCCCGGCTGGCGGGCGGCACGAGCGCCGGCCCGGCCGCGTCAGCGAACCTGGTAGGCGGCGACGGCCCGTTCCAGCAGCGGGCCCGCCTGCGCCCATTGCGCCGCCGGGGCGGCGGCGATGATGACGCTGGCGCCGATCCGTCCCTGGACCAGGCAGGCGATTTCCTGGTAGTGGTGAGTGCCGATCTTGGTGACGTAGTCGTCAAGCAGGCAGGATCCGGTGCCGCCGCGGAACCTGACCCCGCTGGCGGCGGCGTCCTGGCGGGCGGTGGCGGCGTCGTCGGCCCGCAGGAATCGCAGCCGGTACGCGGCCCAGTTGCGGAGGCTCTCGGCGCCTTGCCGGGGGGTGGCGTTGAGGTAGAGCAGGTAGCCGCCGGCGGGGCCGCGTTTGGCGACGGACACGGCGTCGGTGTCACCTATGACGGGCCGCAGGGACGGCGGGTAGGCCAGCACGGCGGTCCTGTCAGGCAGGGTCAGGTGACGCCAGGCGGCCGGCGCGGCCGCGGGGGTCAGCCTGGGGAACCCCCGGCTCTGCACGGCGTCTCGCTGCTGGCCCGGTACGGCGAATGCAGCGATCAGGGCAGCCGCGGCTGCTGTTGCGGCGAGTAGCGCGGCGCCGAGCACCAGCGGTCTGCGTCGAGCGGCGCGGATGGTCACGGGCTGTCTCCTCCTCTGTCAAGCGGCCGGGCTGGCCTGGCCGCGGCGGGCGGCAGGCCGGGCCATCCGGATGCGGCGCGGCGTGCGGTCAGAGGTTGCCGTCGCCGTCGCTGGGGCCGCCGTTGTTGTCGGCGTCGTGGTCGCCGCCGTTGCCCTGCGGAATCGGGTTTGGCTTCGCGGGCGGAGGCGGTGCGGGCGGTGCCGTGGACGGGTGATGGGCCGTCGGCTTGGTGGCCGCGGGCGCTGGCGCGCTGTAGCGAGAGTGCATGGCCGGCGGGGCAGCCGGCTTTCCCCCGGGTGAGTGCGCCGCGACGGCGGCCCCGCCGCAGCCGGCAAGCGCCGCCAGCAGCGCGAAACCGGCTGCCTTGCGGCTCAGGTGCAATGACATGACGTGTCCTTCGCGTTGACGATGACGCCGGTCAGGCCGCGCGGGTGGCTTGGGCTTGCGGAGCCGTTCCCGCGCTGACGTGGCGCCTGCTGTCCAGGCTGCCTGGCTGCGGGCGGGCCGCCCAGGGGGCTGGCGGTCAGGCCGGCGCGGGTTATCCCTCCCCGTTCATGCGCCGGAGGGGTCAAGCGCGCCCGGGCCCCGGGACCGGCGGCAGCCGCACCGGGCGGCTGCCTAGCGA
>JBOHCP010000676.1:0-3252 GCA_050698875.1 Streptosporangiaceae bacterium
TATTCCGCCAGGGACAATGACTTCTACCTCGGCTGGGACGAGATCAGCCGGGACCGGGAGACGTTTCTCGCCTGGCTGGACGAGCACGTCTACGGGGCAGGCCCGGCATGCTGACCTACAGCGCCGGCGAGATGATGACCGTGGCGGCGGCCCGCTCGCTGCGCGACGGCATGACCTGCTTCGTGGGTATCGGCCGGCCGAGCGAGGCGGCCAACCTGGCCCGCGCCACGCACGCACCCGACCTGGTCCTCATCTACGAGTCGGGCACCATCGGCGCCAAGCCAGCCGAGGTGCCGCTGTCCATCGGCGATGGCATCCTGGCCGAGACTGCAGACTGCATAGTCAGCGTGCCGGAGATCTTCAACTACTGGCTGCAGCCTGGCCGCATAGACGTGGGCTTCCTGGGCGCCGCCCAGCTCGACAAGTACGGCAACATCAACACCACGGTCATCGGGCCGTGCTACGCACATCCCCGGGTACGGCTGCCGGGCGCGGGCGGTGCCCCCGAGATCGCCGCCGCGTGCAAGGAAGTGATCGTGATCGTCCGGCAGTCCCGGCGCACGTTCGCCGACCGGGTGGACTTCGTCACCTCGGTCGGCTTCGGCGATGGCGACGGCGCCCGGCAGCGACTCGGCCTGACCGGCGGCGGACCAAGGCTGGTGATCACCGATCTCGGCACGCTGCGGCCGGCTGCGGGCAGCGGTGAGCTCGTGCTGGCCGGCATCTACCCCGGCGTGTCGGTGGAGCAGGTCAGGGAGAACACTGGTTGGGACCTGGCGGTGTCACCGGACCTGGCGGAGATCCGGCCGCCGTCGGTGGCCGAGCTGACGGCGCTGCGCCAGCTAGTGCCCGCAGCAGGGCAGGCCGGCCTGCCGCCGACCGCAGGCCAGGCCGAGATCCGGCCGGTCGGTGAAGGAGTCCCGTCATGACAGTCAGTAACCCGCCCGTCGCGAGCGGCGGCCTCGTGCTCCCGCGCTACGAGCCCGCCACCGGGGTCCACCCGCCGCTTGACTCGCCCGGCTACCGGTCGTCTGCGCTGCGTCATCCGAAGCAGCCGCTGATCCCGCTGCCACAGCGGCTGACCGAGATCACCGGGCCGCTGTTCGGAGCCGAGCGTGTGGGCGAGCACGACGCCGACCTGACCGCCGGCCACGCAGGCGAGCCCATCGGAGAGCGCATCGTCGTCAGCGGCCGGGTGGTCGACTCCGACGGCAGGCCGGTGCCGGACGCGCTCATCGAGGTCTGGCAGGCGAACGCCGCCGGGCGGTACGCGCACCACGTCGACGACCACCCGGCCCCGCTTGACCCGAACTTCACCGGCGGCGGCCGCTGCGTCAGCGACTCGCTCGGGCGGTATCGGTTCGTCACGATCAAGCCGGGCCCCTACCCGTGGGGGAACCACTACAACGCCTGGCGGCCAGCGCACATCCACTTCTCGCTCTTCGGCCGGGCCTTCACCCAGCGACTGATCACCCAGATGTTCTTCCCTGGCGACCCGTTGTTCCCGCTCGACCCGATCTTCAATTCGATCCCCGACGAGGCAGCGCGCCAGCGGCTTGTCTCGAGCTTCGACATCGAGAACACCGTGCCGGACTGGGCGATGGCCTACAGCTGGGACATCGTGCTCCGCGGCCGGACCGCGACCGTGTTCGAGACCGAGGAGGGCGAGTGACCGGGGGACTCACGCCGTCGCAGACAGTCGGCCCGTTTCTGGATCTGGGGCTCCCCTGGGACGACGGGCCATTCGTGGTCCCGTCGGCGACGCCGGGCGCGGTGCGGGTCAGCGGGCAGGTGCTCGACGGCGCTGGCGTGCCGCTGCCTGATGCGGTCGTCGAGACGTGGCAGGCGGACCCGGATGGCCGATTCGACCATCCCGATGACCCGCGCGGCGCCGCGAAGCCGTCCGTCGCGGGGTTCCGCGGCTTCGGCCGGTCCACGACCAACGGCGACGGGCGATACGAGATCGTCACGCTGCGGCCCGGGTCGCTGCCCGCCCCGGACGGCGGAACCGAGGCGCCGCACCTCGACCTGTCGGTGTTCGCCCGCGGCATGCTCGACCGCGTCGTCACGAGGCTCTACTTTGCCGACGAGGAAGCCGCGAACGCCGCCGACCCGGTCCTGTCGGCCATCGGCGATCCTGACCGGCGCGGCACCCTCATCGCGGCGGCGGGTGCCGACGGCGAGTTGCGGTTCGACATCCGGCTGCAGGGCGAGCACGAGACCGTGTTCTTCGATGTCTGACCGCGCCGGGGTTCGGACCGCCGACCGCCCGCGGCAGCGGCCTGATGGCTGAGCAGTCGCTGGCGGTGCCGGTCGCGCTCGCGGGCGGCCCGACCGCGCCCGCGCCCGCGGCCGCGATGCTGGACGGCCCGGCCGGCGCTCCGGTGCTGGTGCTCGGCAACTCGCTTGGCACCAGCGCCGCGGTCTGGGACAACCAGGTGCCCGAGTTCCTGACCTGGTTCCGGCTGCTGCGGTACGAGCTGCCCGGCCACGGCGGCACGCCGGCCGCGCCGGGCGCGTACTCCATCGGCGGCCTCGCTGCCGGGGTGCTCGCGCTGCTGGACTCGCTCGGCGTCGAGCGCGCCGCCTACTGCGGCATCTCCCTCGGCGGCATGATCGGCATGTGGCTCGCGGCGCACGAGCCCGACCGGATCAGCGCCCTCGGCCTGGTCTGCACCGCCGCCTGGCTGCCGCCTGCCGATGCCTGGCGGGCACGTGCGGCGCAGGTTCGCGCCGCGGGCATGGCGCCGATCGCCGCCGCTGCGCTCGGCCGCTGGTTCACGCCGGCCTACGCGAACCGAGCCCCGGAGGTGATTCGAGGGTTCGCGGCCGAGTTCGAGCGCACCGACCCGGCCGGCTACGCAGGTTGCTGCGAGGCGATCGCGGCGATGGACCTGCGACCGGACCTGCCCGCCATCGCGGCGCCGACGCTGGTGCTGACCGGAGCCGACGATCCGGCGACCCCGCTGGAGCACGGCGCCGCCATCGCCGGGCTCATCCCCGGCGCCCTGCTCGACGTCATCCCCGCCGCCGCGCACCTGGCCGCGGTCGAGGCGCCCGGCCCGGTGACCGCAGCGCTGCTCGCGCACCTGCGCGCGGCGACCGGATCCGGCGGTGGCGGCGTCGCCGGGCGTTAGCATGCAGAGCAATGACGACTTCCGCGCGCCGAGCGAACGCACACGATCCGGTGCCTAGCCGGCGCCGTCCGGCCAGGCCGGGCTCGCGTGCCGCCGGTGAGGCGCCGGCCAGCCA
>JBOHCP010000677.1:0-3242 GCA_050698875.1 Streptosporangiaceae bacterium
TCGATCGGGCTGTCGGGCCAGTCGGCGGCAATCCAGGAGGAGCTCACCGGCCGGGAGAACCTGGAGATCATCGGGCGGCTGTACCACCTGAGCAGGCCACGGGCCCGCAGTCGTGCCACCGAACTGCTCAAGCAGTTCGGGCTGAGCGATGCGGCCGACCGGACGGCCAAGACCTACTCCGGCGGCATGCAGCGGCGGCTGGACCGGGCCGCCAGCCTGGTCGGCCAGCCGAAGGTGCTGTTCCTCGACGAGCCCACCACCGGCCTGGACCCGCGGTCCAGGCTGGGGATGTGGGACATCATCCGGTCGCTGGTCGAGGTGGGGACGACGCTGCTGCTCACGACGCAATACCTGGATGAGGCCGACGAACTGGCGGACCAGATCGTCGTGATCGACCACGGGCTGGTCATCGCAGCCGGGACCGCCGAGGAACTCAAGAGCCGGGTTGGCGGCGACGTGCTCGAGTTCACGGTGCCGGACCGGGCGCGGATCAGCGAGGCGGTGGCGGCCGTCGCGACGATCGGCGAGGGCGAGCCGCACGCGGACAAGGAGACCGGAGTGGTCAATGTGGGCGTCGGCGGCCGTGGTTCCGACGCCCTCATCGACGCGGTCCGCGGCCTCGACGCGGTCGGGGTCCGGACGCAGGGCCTGGCGCTGCGGCGGCCGTCGCTGGACGACGTGTTCCTGGCGCTGACCGGGCACGCGGCCGAGGAGGACGGGCAACTGGACGGACAGCGCCGGAGCGGTCGAGCGCGACGGCGCGGGCAGAGCGCACGCGGCGGACCGGGCGGCCACGGCGGACCGGGCGGCCGCGGCGGTGCCGACGCCGTGTCCTCGAAGGCGGCGTCATGACGGCCTCGACGGCGACGACGACGCGTCCCCTCGGCGACCCGGGCCTCGCCGTCACGGTGCGCTGGGGGATCAGCGACACTCTCGCCATCACCCGGCGGAACCTGCTGGTGTGGATGCGGGTTCCCGCGTACATCGTGTTCACCGTCGTCCAGCCGGTGATCTTCGTGCTGATGTTCCGGTACGTGTTCGGCGGCGCGATCACCGTGCACGTGCCGGGTGGCGGCGGCTACGTGGAGTTCCTGCTGCCAGGGATCATCGCGCAGACCGCGGCGTTCGCGTGCTTCGGCACGGCGATCGCGCTGGCACAGGAGCTCACCAAGGGCGTGATCGACCGGCTGCGGTCGATGCCGATGGCGCGTTCGGCCGTGCTCACCGGGCGGCTGGTAGCCGACACGGGCCGGATGCTGGTCACCGTGCTGATCGTGATCGCGGTCGGTGTCGCGGTCGGCTTCCGGTTCCATAACGGCGCCGGGCCCGCCGTACTCATGGTCGTGATGGCGACCGTGTTCGGGATTGCGTTCTGCGTGATCGCGGCCTTCACCGGGCTCGCAATCGGCGACGAGGAGTCGGTGCAGGCGTTCGGGCTGATCTGGCTGTTCCCGCTGACGTTCCTCAGCTCGGCGTTCGTGCCGATCCAGTCGATGCCGGGCTGGCTGCAGGCGTTCGCGAACAACCAGCCGGTGACATTCGTGGTCGACACCATGCGGGCGCTCGCGCTGGGCCTTCCGGTCCAGGCCGACTTGTGGAAGAGCATCGCGTGGCTGGCGGGCATCTTCATCGTGTTCGTGCCGCTCGCGGTGCGCGCCTACAAGCGGGCCGCCTAAGCCGGATAGGTTTCCAGGGTCACGGAGACTTTGCGTGCTATGCACACGCGAAGTCTCCGCTGGACGCTAAGTCTCCGCGATCACGGTTTCGGGTCGTCCGTGTGCCCGGCGATCAGCGCGAACAGTGACCGGATGGTGAACAGCCGGTTGTTTCGCCGCGGCGTCGGGGGCTGCGTCGAAGGGCAAGGCGGCCCGGCCCCTGCAGCGGGCCGCCTACCCTCCGGGACGCCGAGGCCTTCCGGCAGCGCGGGCTGCCGCCCGCAAGATCCGTGCAGCACGGCTCACGTCAGCAGACCCGCGTCACTTCGGTTCTTCGCGATACCCGGCGGTCCCGAGGTCGTCGGAGTGGCCGGCGTCGAGCCGCGACCACTGAGCGCTCGGCCGGCCGTTGGTGCGGAACTGATCCCCGTTGTTCGCCCACCACTGCGGCCAGCCGGCAGGCGAGTCCTCCCAGTTCTCCTGGCGGCCGTACACGGTCATGTCCAGCAGCCCGTACGACGGCGCCATGATCTCCGTTGAGCGCCAGGAGTTCCAGTACGTCTCGAACACCCTGCCGCGATCGCGCAGGTAGCACACCAATATGCCGAACCAGCGCCCGGCCAGCAGCGCATCCTCGGACTCCTGCGCTGAGTACCACGGCGCCTGCAGCCCCAGGAAGTCCCGGTACGCCGCGCTTTCTTCATACGGGCCCTCGCAGAACGTCGCGTACGTGACGTCGCGGGAATGCAGGTAGGCCAGCTCGCGGACCTGTCCGTTGAAGAACGTGCATCCTTCGCACTGCTCCGCGGCCAGCTTTCCGGCGTGCCACATGTGGAAGTAAGCGATGAGCTGCCGCCGGCCCTCGAAGACGTCCACCAGCGCGACGCGACCTCGCGCGCCGATCAGCGGGATCGAGGGATCTACCTCGACCATCGGCAGCCTCCGCCGGGCGGCCGCGATCGCGTCGCCTTCCCTCGTGCGCGCCTTCTCCCGGACCCGGAGCTCGTTGAGCTGAGCGTCCCAGGTAACCCGGTCTACCACTGGCGGCAGCCCCGGAGCAGCGGTGAGTTCCGCCAGCGGCGCCGTGTTGCCCGTCCCGTCGTTCATCCTTCGCCTCCACCTGCTCCGACTCCACGTAGTGCGAGCCTGTCATCACTACGACGACGGGCGCCGCAGAATCTGGACGCACCCGGCCGGCCGGTTGCGTTACCTATGCCTTGCCCTGGCGTTGCCTCGCGACTCCTCTGGGCCGTGATGAATCCCATCTGGCATCTCGGTGGTGCTCGGCTCGCATAGCGTCTGGTTCCGGTGACGTGACCGGGCTGGTGTGAGGGAAGGTGCCGCGCTGCGCCCCGCTGACGCAAGGCCCAACGCAAAGAGTGGCGTGCTGAGTACGACAGCCGCGCTCGAGGCCGGGCTGTGGCGACGACCGGACAGCCACCCTTCTTCCATTCGGCGCCCGCTGGATGGACGCGGCCCGGTCTGGCCGATGACTGACGTCGAGCACGCGGAGCACGTCGCCGACGTCGCGGCCCGGCTAGCTGGCGCTCAGGCTGCTGGCCTGGCCACGCACGCGCTGCACACCGT
>JBOHCP010000678.1:0-3235 GCA_050698875.1 Streptosporangiaceae bacterium
TCCGCGGCCGCACCCGAGGCCGCGGCCGCAGCTGCGGCCGCCGATCCAGCAGCGGGCGCGGGCGCGAGCACCCCGATGGTCAGCACGAGCGCGAGCGACTCGTCGTCGAACGACACAACCCTGGCGATCGAGCGCTTCGTCACGTTCTCGGCTCGGACCAGGTCAAGCACCTGCGCCTGCCAGCTGCTGATCGCGGTCGCCGCGATCGCGGCCAGCGCGGCAGTCGGCCGCGACAGCGTGGCCGAGTCCCGGCGGTCGCTACCCGCGCCTGCTCCCCCGGCCAGTCCCAGGTCGGCGAGCGCGGATGCAACGAAGTCCGCCTCGACTCGGGCTCCGCCGGCCGCCTGGCTCGCCGTAGCGTCGAGCTCGCCGAGCAGGCTGGCCCCGGCCGGCACGCCCTGCCAGCTGGCCACGACCGATTCGGCGGCGCGACTCGCCACGGCGGTCACCAGAGACTCCATGCTGGCCAGCAGGGCGTCCTTGAGCGTGCTTCCTCGGGCGGGCATCTGCAGCTTCTTCTGCTTGCCGCCACGGGCTCGCCGGACCTGGAGGGTTCTGAGCAGGTCGCCCGTTCCCGCAAAGTCCTGCCAGCGAGCGAGCACCTCGCCCTGCAGCAGGGAACCGCTCCGGGTGGCTTCCTCGATCTCCGTCAGGCCGGCGGTGTAGGCAGCCTCGACGGCCGCACCGAGCGCGCGCCGCAGCGTGAGCTGCTCGGTCACCTGGTCCGCGAGCGCGGGCACCCGGCTGCGGAAGGTGTCAAGCACGCCGGACATGGTCTGGGTCAGCACCGCGACCCGTCGGTCCTCGCGCCTGGCCGTGTCGGCGAGCCAGCGGCGGACCGGCGCGACGACGTCTGCGGGCAGCATCGCGTCTGTGACCGTCGTCTCGGGCACGATGAACCGGTGCACGTCGCCGAGGCCGTTGGCGTCCAGCATGGCGTTGAAGTGATCCGACAGCTCCGCCGCGGCAGGGGGCGGCACCCGGGACAGCGCCACCGCCAGCGCGGCACCGCGATCGCGGGCGTCCTTCAGCATTTCCCAGACCGCGGCGTCGGCGTACCGGCGCGCCGTCGTGACGAACAGCCACAGGTCGGAAGCGTCCAGGAACTGGTGCGCGAAGTCGTGGTGCGCCTGGACCACCGAGTCGATGTCGGGCGTGTCGAGGATGGCCACGCCCTGCGGCATGCCCTCGCTAGCCGCGAGCACCAGGAGGCCGTCCCGGCCTGGCATGGCCAGCCCCTGCTGGCGCACCCGCGGCAGCGTCGGCAGGAACACGTTCTCGGCGAACCAGCGCATGTCATCGGGGTGGCACGCCAGCACCGGGCTGTTCGTCGTCGGCCGCCTGATCCCGGTGGCACTAACCTGCTTGCCGACCACCGTGTTCATCAGGGTCGACTTGCCGGCTCCCGTCGACCCGACGAGCGCGACCAGGATCGGGGCACCCGACTGGCGCAGCCGCGGCAGCAGGTAATCGTCGATCTGGCTCAGCAGCTTCACGCGCTCGGCCCGCGCCTCGGCCACGCCCGGTGATTCCAGCACGAGTGGCACGGTGACGATCGGGCGCCGCAGGTCAAGCAGGGCAGCTTCCAGCTTCCTGGCGTTCACTCGGGCGAACGGCTCGTCCTCGTTGGCGTCTTGGTGCGTAACGCCGGTAGCGGGACCGACGCCGGCTGCGCCGGCTACCGCCGACCACGAGCGAGCCGGGCCGCCCGCGACACCCGGCCCGGAACGCGGCGCGACCTGCGGCCAGCCGGGTGAACTCGGATCAGCTCCGTCGGGTCGGCCCGGCGCGGCCGCGGGCCAGCCGGTCCCCCGGTTGTCCAGGCCGGCGCTCCGCTGGCTCGCCTCCGCGCCGGGGTTCGCCGACCTGGCTGCCACCCCGGCGGGCCTGCCGCGAGCGGAACCGGGATAACCCTGGTCAGGGGAGGCCGGAACGCCGCCGATCCACGGCGGCGGGGCCGTGGCCGCGTCCTGTCCCTCGGTCATGCTTCCGGGTCTCCTGCCCGAGCCGAATCCCACATCGCCGATCGGTCCTGCAATCGTGCGTATTTATTCATTACCTGACGATGCGGCGTGGTCGCGCCGCGTCACGCCTGATCCCGGCGGCCGCCGCCGAGCCGGTTACTTCACACCACCATGACTTTCAAACCCATGAGCCGCCTTGTCAATCTTCGGGCGAAGGTATCCAGCCTTGAGGTAATTGTGCGCCGTTAGCGCAGGTTACCGGCAGCAATGCGCGAACATGGACCGAGGCTTTCCGCCGGGAGGCTGTTCGCCGGAGCCTGCCCGGGCGCCCGGCACTGCGACCGGGCTATTTCTCCGTGACCCCAGCTGCGTCGAAGGTGGCCACATCCCTGATGACCCTGGCCGCGCTCTGCACGATGGGCAGCGCCAGCAGCGCCCCGGTTCCCTCACCGAGCCGCAGGTCAAGATCAACCAGGGGCCGCAGGCTGAGGTGCGCGAGGCTGATGGTGTGGCCAGGCTCGGCCGACCGATGCCCGGCGACGAGACAGCCGACGGCGTCCGGAGCCAGCGCGCACGCCGCCAGCGCGGCGCTGCCCGCGATGACGCCATCGAGCACGACCGGGGTTCGCAGCGCCGCCGCCGCCAGGATGTAGCCGGCCAGCGCAGCGTGCTCGAAGCCGCCGAGCGCCGCCAGCGTGCCAAGCGGGTCGGCCGGATCCGGACCGTGCAGCGCCAGGGCTCGGGTGACGACGGCTACCTTTCTGGCAAGCGTCTCGTCGTCGACTCCGGTACCCCGGCCGGTGGCAGCGGCTGCATCCGCCCCGGTGAAGGCACATATCAGCGCGGCCGACGCGGTCGTGTTGGCGATGCCCATGTCGCCGGTGAGCAGGCACCTGTTGCCGGCCGCCACGAGATCACGGGCGACCTCGATGCCCGCCTCGATGGCGGCCACGGCCTCGTCACGCGTCATGGCCGGGCCGACCGTGAGGTCGGCCGTTCCCCTGGCGATCTTGCGTGGCAGCAGGCCAGGCACCTGATCCAGGTCGCTGGCCACCCCGACGTCGACCACCACCACCTCAGCCCCGGCCTGCGCGGCGAAGGCGTTCACGACCGCGCCGCCGGCCAGGAAGTTGGCGACCATCTGGCCGGTAACCTCCTGCGGCCAGGGCGTCACGCCCTGCGCATGCACGCCGTGGTCGCCGGCAAAGATCGCCACGGCTGCCGGCTCGGGCATGGGTGGCGGGCAGGCGCCGGCTAGCCCGCACAACTGC
>JBOHCP010000679.1:0-3234 GCA_050698875.1 Streptosporangiaceae bacterium
GCGCCGGGACGCTGAAGGGTCCGGGAAACTGCCGCAGTATCGAGTCGCGATAGTCGAAATCGGCGCGGATCAGCAGGCTGATGTCATCAAGCTGCCGCGCGACCAGCCTGCCGTGGTACCGCCATTGAGCCAGCCCCTCCGGCGCAGTGCGGCGTACCCCCGCCAGAGCCCCGGCCAGCCGGGCGACGTCGTCCATCTGCACGTGCAGGTCCCTGCTTCGCTCTGGTCACGATCAACGACGGCAGCGTAGTCACCCTGCCGCGCGCCACTGCCGTCAAGCCGCCGTCGTGATGGTCAGACTCGGTCATCGAGGAACGCGGTGATGGTCCAGGCAAACCAGCCCGCGTAATCCAGCCAGGGATCGTGGCCAGCGTCGGGTTGGACGACGAACTGGGCCGCAGCGAGGAGCCTGACGTACTGAGCGACCGTCGCCGGCGGCCGTTGCAGGTCTACACCTCCGGCGAGGAGCAGGACTGGCGCGACGAAATCAGCGAGCGCCGCGCGCAGAACGTCGGCATGGATGCGATGCTGACATCGACTCCAGCTACCAGCAACCGGAAAAGTACTCGTCAGCCGGCGTGCGCGGGCACGTTCTGCGCGATCTCCCAGACGTGGCCGGCCGGATCGGCAAAGGTGATGGTCCGCATGCCCCACGGACGATCCGCCGGGCCGCATATCAGCTGCACGCCCCGCGCGGTCAGCTCGGAACACACGGCGTCCACGTCATCGACGATGATGGCGAACTGCCCGGCGCCTTTCTGCGCCTCCTCCTGCACCTCGGGCACCGGAACATGTGCCGCCGCGGCCTTGTGCAGGAACACGTACACGTTCTTGAACTGGAACATCGCCGTGTCGGCGTCGAGGCCGTTGGCCTGCAGGCCGAATACCTCCTGGTAATACGCCGTGGCGCGGTCCAGATCGGGCACGAACAGCGTGATCGCCCCGATCTCTGTTTCCCAGTCGCTCATGGCGGCGCCTCTCTCGTAGTCGGGCTGATGGTCTGCGTGCCGGATCTGATCAGTCCCTGGGGACCCGGGTCTCGGGCGGTCCCAGCCAGGTGCGGCCGTCGATCAGCTCGCGGGCCGCATCAAGGTGACCGGCATGCACCGCGGTCTCGGTCATCATGTGCAGGATGACCTCGCGGGCATCGTGGAGCCGCCAGTTGCTGAAGTACTCCGGCCACTGGGCCGGCGGAGCGTCCAGGTCGGCCGTGGCGAGAATCGCGTCGGCGGCCGCTATTTCCTGCCGGTACAGCTCAAACACGGCTTGTGCTGGCCCTGGCGACGTCTCCCAGCCGGTGGAGTCGTCGAAGTCGATGGGCTGCCCAGCGATCACCCCGCGGACCCAGAACCGCTCGACGTCGACGGCGAGGTGCCGCACGAGCCCCAGGCATGTCCACCCCGAGGGCAGCACCGGCCGCCGGAGCGCCTCGTCCGGCAGGCCTCGCAGCACCACGAGCACGTGCTGGCGCTGGTCGCCCAGCCACTCCAGCAGTGCCGCTCGTTCCTTGCTGACAGCCGGTTGCACCGTCGTTCCTCCTGTCCCGCTGGTGCAGCCTCCAGGGGTGGCCCCGCCGCACCGCGCCAGCGTACTGGTCGTCTCTTACGTCGCCGATACGACGAACAGGACGGCCGAATATGGACACGAGGCGGCGCCCTGACAGGATCGAGCGCATGGCTGAGGTCTCTGTGTTCCGGCCGGGGGACGTGTCCTACCTGCGGATAGCTGCCCCAGAGCCGGTGCGGTCAGCGCTGTACTACCGGGCTGTCTTTGGGTGGCAGACGACGAGAGCGCGGGCCGTTTCCAGGATGCGACCGGTCACGTCGTCGGTCACTTCATGGCCGAGCTGCCGGTCGCTGGCGAAGCTGGGGTCGTGCCGTACGTTTATGCGCCGGACCCACACCCAGCGGCCATCACGCTGCGGCTCGCGGAACACGTCGAGCCGGTAGACGCGCTCCGGCCGTCCGTCCGGCCCGGCCGGGCCTGGCTCGCTCACCCATGTCTGGTGCGTGACCGCCAACGCCGGGCTGTCCGCTGGCCACAGCAGCCCGCTGCCCGCGGCCTCGAACTCGCAGTCCGCCAGCGCGTCGCGGACCTGGCTGAATGCCTCGGCCGTGTTCGGCAGCCCGATCTCGGTGTCCCCGTGCTCGCGCGTCTGTTCGCCGCGGAACAGGTCGAGCGCCCACCCCGCCGCGATGTACCACGGCGCGGTCACGGCGCGTAGTCGGGCATGCACCTCCCACGGCGACCACGGCTCCGAGGCGGGTTCGGCCACGATTCGAACGGTCCACGCCCCGCCCGTGTCATGATGCAGCAGCGCCTGGTGTCGCCGGGAGGACGAGATGGCACAGCCGGCCCCGCGGCCCACCGAGTCCGCCGACGTCGTGGTCGTCGGCGGCGGCAATGCGGGATATTGCGCGGCGCACGCCGCGGCCTCGCGGGGCCGCCGGGTCACGCTGATCGAGCGCGCGGCGGCCGCCGAGGCGGGCGGGAACAGCTTCTTCACCGCGGGCGCGATCCGGATGACGCACGATGGCGTCGACGACCTGCTGGATCTGGTCGAGCCCGACGAGCGGCTGGCGCGCACGCGCGTGCCGCCCTACTCGGTGCAGCAGTTCCGCGCCGACATGGACCGGACGACGTCCGGCCGGTGCGATCCGCGGCTCACTGGCGTGCTGGTCGCGGAGTCGGCCCAGGCGGTCCGCTGGCTCAAGACGCTCGGCATGTCATTCCGGCTGATGTACGAGCGGCAGGCCTACCAGCGACCAGACGACAGCTACCTGTTCTGGGGTGGCCTGGCGGTCGGATCGGCGGGCGGCGGCAAGGGCCTCATGGCGACTCACCAGCAGATTGCCGTGCGGCTCGGCGTCGACGTGCGGTACGAGCGCTGCGCCGTGGCGCTCCGCCGCGACGGCACCGGGATCACCGGCGTGCACTGGGCGGGACCCGACGGCACCAGCGGACTGCTGGACGCGAACGCCGTCGTGCTGGCGGCCGGCGGGTTCGAGGCGGACGCGAGCCTGCGCCGGGAGCACCTCGGCGAGGGCTGGCAGAACGCGAAGGTGCGGGGAACGCCGCTCAACGACGGCCGGATGCTGCGCGCCGCCGTCGACGTAGGAGCGGACCTCGCCGGGGACTGGTCCACTGCGCACAGCGTCGCCTGGGACGCGGGCGCGCCGCCGACCGGCGACCGGGCGCTGACCAACCAGCTGACCCGGCAGAGCTATCCGCTCG
>JBOHCP010000680.1:0-3227 GCA_050698875.1 Streptosporangiaceae bacterium
GGCCTGCTGAACCAGGTCCTCGTCGACCGGGCTCAGGCCTGAGCTCAGCGTGTCCGACACCTTGACCGGGTCGAGATCCTTGGCCAGCAGCGGGCGGCGCAGCGCCAGCAGCAGGTCGAGGAGTTGCGCGTACCGCTCCCGGCCAAGACCGAACAGCCGCGAATCGACGAGGTCCCGGTACTCCGTCGCGGTCCGGCGCCATGCCTCCGCCTCCAGGACAGCGCGCAGCTGTCGCTCGGTCAGCGGCCGGGAATCGGCTGACAGTAGCCCGAAGTCCGCACCGAGGCGCCTGCTGGTGACGTAGAACGACGTCCGCACCCCGTCGGTGTTGCGGTGCGCGCGCATCCCGATGATGAGCGTCACCGTCTCCGGCGCGACCGCACCGCCTGAGCCGTCGACGGCGGCACCGGCGGCCGCCGCGGACCGGGCGAACTCGATCCACACATAGCCGTACTCGGACTCCTGTCCCCGGTAAAGCAGGTTCGACTTCATCGTGCGGTTCTCGCCGCTGAACGGGTCCAGTCGCCGGGAGTCAGCCACCCCGTCGAACACGAACGGGAACAGTACCTCCAGAGCCTTCGTCTTGCCCGACCCGTTGTGGCCGCGCAGGGCCAGCCGGCCGCCGGCGAAGACCCACTCCTCGTCGAGGTAGTCCCAGACGTTGATCACTCCGGCGCGGGTGGGCCTGAACCTGTCACTCATCGGGCTCTCCAGCAGCGAAGGCCAGCGCCTGCTGGCCGACGGTCGAGCGGACTGGCAACGCCAGCGTGATGTTGCGGTACCTCGCGGCCGCCGGGAGCACGAGGACGCCGCCGGGCGTCGCGCGCACCAAGCGCAGGTCTGCCAGGAACGCCACCGCAGCCGCCAGCAGTCCCTGCGGGTCGTGCTGCCAGGCGACGGTGAAAGACACCGGGCCGAGCTCGGCGTAGAGGTCGTCGATCATGCCGCCCAGGCTCTCCTCCGCCACGAACGGCAGCAGCGGCGGAGCTGGCGCCAGCCGCGATATGCCGTCGTGTTCATCGGAGGGCGGCGCGGACCAGGCAAGCTCCTGCACGACGCCGGTCACAGGAAGCGCCGAGTCGATCCGCGCCAGCAGCTCGCGCTGGTCGTCGGCCTCGGTGGGCGCCGGGAATGCCGGCAGCGTCACGTCGGGATCCTCGATCAAGTCCGCGATCTTGGCCAGCAGCAGCCCGGCCGCTCGGTTGACCGCGCCGCCGCGGCCAGGGAACGGCCGGTCGGTGAACCGGCCGCCGGCGTCGGCCAGCATGATCCCCTCGGCGCGGCGTTCCACTGCGAGGCCGGTGAGCCGCGCCAGCCTCTCGGCGATGCCCGGCGGCCGGAGCGCCTCGGCGAGCTCGGGGTCCGCGTGAGCGTAATACACCACTGGATACTCCAGCAGGGCCCGGGCGGCGCGCTGCGCCGCGGCCTCTCGCTGCGCTCCTCGCTTACTGCTGACAAACGTGCTGTCCAGCAGGCCAGCCGCACTGGTCAGGTGCTGCACCGGGCGGGCGGGCCGGAACAACGCGGCGCAGATGTCGTGGTCGATGTCGTAGAGTGCGTCGCCGCGTTCCGTGTCGCTTGCCCATGCTTCCACCGAACCGTCAGAGAGCCGGAGCGCGCCCCGGTCCGCCAGCCAGTCGAGCACGTCGACTATCCCGGCCTTGTGCGCGCCGACCGTCGGGTCGAAGCCGAGGCCGTCGATCGCGTTGGCAGCCGGGGTGACGGCGCGCACCAGGTCGGCCAGGCTGATCTCCACCCGGGAGCGTTGGAAAGACGCCAGGACCAGGCACAGGTAAGCGAGCCGGCGGCGGTCAAACGGCCTGCCGTAGCGGGAGGAGAAAGCCGCCGACTGGGTCGGGTCCAGCGCGTCGAGGCGACGACTGAGTCGCACCCGGCGGGTCGTGGCGATCAGCGTGTACCCGAGCAGTTCCCGGAAGTCGGCAGCCATCTGGTCTGCCCAGCGCAGTACCTGCTCGAGCGTGCCGACACGCGGGCGAGTCGCGGTGATGAGGTCGTAGGTCAGTACCAGGCGGACCGCATGCTGGTAGGAGCTGAGGTCGCTGAGTGGCACAGCGGCGGAGGCAGTTGGCATGGCCACAGCGTCACCGCCTTCCGGCAGGCTCGAGCTGCAGTTCGAAGCCCGGCAGATGCAGGACGCCGTTTTTCGTCTGGACGGCGCTCCCCGTCTCGTTCGGGACCAGGCGCATGGTGACGACGTCGTTGCCGCCGGCGGCCGAGCTCACGCGCCCGGCAACCACTGTCCGGGCCTCGGTAGCCAGCGTGAGCAGGCGGAGCAGCACTCTGGCTTCCGCGTCGTCGAGGATCCGGCCATGCACCCCTGACCGCAGGATGCGTTCGGCGCCATCGCGCTCGGCCTGCCGTTCCCCGGCCTGGCGACGACGGAGGTCGGCGCGGACGGAAGGATTGGCGCGGACGGGCTGAGGCACGCCCGGAGTTGGCGCCTTGCCCCGGCGGAAGAGCGTGACCGAGATCTCCACACCTGGTGCGTCTTGCCAGGAAACGCGGCCGGAAATCTGCTCAGCGTCGTCGTGTGCGCCGCCGAGGTGGCGCGCCGACCTGATATTGAAGGCGGCCGATGCCAGCGCGTAGGCAGCGCCTACGTCTGGCGAGTTGAACAACCACTCGGCAAGATGGCGCAGCTGGGAGGACCGGTTCACGCCGCCCCGCTGCGCCTCGGTGACCTGGCGGAGCAACGCGATGACACCGGAGACGGCAGCGCGGGTCGCGGTGCGCAGGCCCTCGGCGCGGGACTCGGCGGACTCGTCCGTGCCGCCCGGATCTGCGGCGAACCATGCGCGCAGCGCCGTCCAGCGGCGGCGCCAGTCAGCCAGCAGTTCTTCGCGGCTAATGAACGGGCGCTCGTCTGCCTCCGCGGCCAGCCGCAGCATCGCGTCCGGCCCCTCGTCACCCGCCGCGTTCTCGGCTTGCACGACCGCCGCGGCCAGCCGCGGCAGGTAGCGATCGAGCTCGGCCATGAAATCGGTCATGTGGGTGAGGAGAGCGTTCTTGTATGTGAGGAAGGTGTCAGGCGAGGTGTCGGTCGACCGCATGATCTCGCCCAGCGTCAGGTGGAACTGGGCAGCCCGGCGCGACATGTCGTCCAGAACTGTGTCCAGCCTTGACAGTCTGCGGTAAACGTGGTCGCCGTCGTGCGCGCTGGCGGCCGTCGCCAGCTCTCTGAGGTCTTCGAGAATGTCGGAGAACAC
>JBOHCP010000681.1:0-3212 GCA_050698875.1 Streptosporangiaceae bacterium
GAGCACAGGCTCCAGCGCCACGGGTTCCACCCCGAGTGGAACTACTCACTCGTGCCAGCCGCGACAATCTGAGCGTGTTATTAATCGGCACGCACTTAGCCCGACCGAGCCTCTCGCTGCTACCCGTCCCGCGGCTACCCGCTGCAGGCACCCGCGTGCGCGAGCAGGTGCGACAACGGCACTTTCAGGAATACATCTGCAGTGGCCCGGCTGATCGTCCCGACCGCCACGAGCCGGCCCAGGACGTGCTGCTCCCGGGCCAGGCCAGCAACCGGGTGGTCGATCGGGTCGTCGGAGGTTGGCCCCTGGACCAGCCCTGCCAGCAGGGCCGCCTGCGGCCAGGACAGCCGGGCGGGCTGCACTCCGAAGTAGCCGCAGCTGGCATCCTGCAGACCGTAAAAGCCATGCCCGAAATAGGCGACGTTACCGTAGAGCCGCAGGATCTCCGCGCCGCTATAGCTGTACTTCAGCTTCACCGCGAGCGCGACCTGCTCCGCCTTGGCCGTCAGGCCCGACTGGCCCGGCGTATAGAGCATCTTCGCGAGCTGCTGGTACAGGGTGGCGCCACCCTCGTCCCCCCGGCCGACGAGGTAGCCGTAGGCGACCCGGCCGACCGCCACCGGGTCGACCCCCGGCTCAGACCCGAACCGGTGATCCTCGGTCGCCTCCAGTGCGCTGGCGAACCGTACCGGGGCTGCGACGCCTGGATAGGGCGCGCCGTGGGCCTGATCGATCGCCTGCGCGAGCTGAGGGGCGTTCGCCACCGAGGGCGTGACAAGCAGCAGGATCCCGAAGCCGAGCGCGCAGGCGAGCACGAGGGCCACGAGCCCGAGAAGGACCCTGCGGACGACGACGCCCACGCGCCGACGGCGTCCCGGATCGGCAGGCCAGCCGGGCTGCATCTGCGACGGCACGGGCCGCTGAGTCGAACGCTGCATACGTTGGTGTCCGCCCCGTTTTGATCGCCACCGTCTCAGGGCAACGGTACCGCCCGATCCTGAGCGCCCGCTCATGACGCCCGCGCGCGAGCCGACGGCCGCCAGCCTGACCGGCCGTCGTTCCTCCTACCTGGTGGCCAGCCCGCCGATGAGCAGTTCGGTGAACAGCCCGCCCACCTGATCGGGTGACGAGGGCCCTTCCGGCCGGTACCACGAGCCGAGCTGGTTGACGACGCTCAGGAAGTAATGCACGACGATGTCAGCGGAAATGTCAGCGCGGAACGTCCCGGCAGCGACGCCCTCCTCCACCAGTGCCTTGAACTTGTCGTGATAGCGCCGCCGTTCCGCGCGGATCTGTACTTGCTTGTCATCGGGCAACATATGCAGCGAGCGAAAGAACACGATCATGTCATCGAGGTTGTCCAGGCTGGTGCGCACCACGTCGCCCGCTGCCGCACGCAGCCGCTGCTCTGCGCTGCCGGGCCCCGCCGCTATCTCGTCCAGGTGAGACAGCTGCATCGACAGCACCTGGTGGTACACCTCGAAGAGCAGGTCATCCTTGGAGCCGTAATAGTGGTACATCGCGCCCTTGGTGACACCAGCAGCGTCGACGATGTCCTGGACCGAGGTGCCCTCAAACCCGTGCCGCGCGAATAGCCGGGTAGCCACGTGCAGCAGCCGCTCTTTCACCGGCGTCCGGTTACCGGCGCGCCCCGTGGACTCCCTGGACCTCAGTGCCATGCGCCACGCTCCGCTCGTCTCCGGCCTATTTCATACCGGCCGGTCGGTCTTAAGTTAGGCAAGCCAGCACTGCCCGGTCAACCCGGACATCCGCTCGCTAGGATCCAGCGCCTGCCGCAGCCAGCTGGCGCAGGCGCACAGCGACATCCTTGACCGGGTAGCCGGCTCTGTGGCGGCGGGGCCCGGTGCCGGCCTGCTGCCACGGCCGCGGCCCGGTGAGCGGCCGGTACTCCAGGCCGGCCGCATCCAGGCGGCGCAGGTGCGTGGCAATCCGCGGCAGCAGTCCGGAGCGATGCGGGCTGTCGGCGGAGAGCGGCGAAGGGCGGCCAGACCAGGCCACGTCGGCAAGGGCGCAGGCCCGCGGGAAGATCATGTACTCCAGCGCGCGGCCGTCTGCGATGTACTCAGTCCAGACCTGGAACTGGGTGCCGATAAGCCGGTCACGCGTGGCCTGCGGCCAGTCGTCCGGCACCGGCTCGAAACCGGCCACGTCGGCCAGCCGGACCGGCCCGCCGATGGCGACCGGCTCGGTGTCACCGCTGTCCTGGGCGTAGTCGAAATAGGTCGGCAGCACCGGCGCCGCGATGACGTCGTGACCGGCCTCGGCCGCCGCGCGCGCAACCTGCATGCCGCGCCAGGCCATCACCACCGTGTCCGGGCGCAGCGTCGCGCCTCCCCGGTCGGCGAAACACTCGTCCCACACGACGGCCCTGACGGCAAAGTCTGCGGCGAGGACAACGGCAATGTCTTGGAGGAACGCGGCGTGCAGTTCCTCGGTCGTGGCGAGGCCGCGGTCGCGCCGGGCTGCCTCGATCCTGGCGTCGTGGCGCCAGCGGTCGAGCACGCACTCGTCGCCGCCGATGTGCACATACCGGGCTCCGGTCGCGGTGATTACCTCGCCGAGCACGTCGCGGACCACGGCCATGGTGGCGGGCAGCGGGGCGACCAGGTTGTCAAAGATGCCCCAGTCCGGGCTCACCCGGTACCCGCCGTCCGGTGGGGGGCCCGAGCCATGCTCGGGCAGCGCGGCGAGCAGCGCCGTGCTGTGGCCCGGCAGGTCGATCTCCGGCACCAGCGCCATGCCGCGCTCACCGGCGTAGGCGGCGATCTCGGCGAGGTCGTCGAGCGGGTAATAACCGCCATGCGGGATGTCGTCGTAGACCCGTGGCTGCTCGCTGTTGAGGCTGATCTGGCTGCGCAGCCGGTGCGAGCCGATCTCATGCAAGGCCGGGTGCAGGCGGCTCTCGATCCGCCAGCCCTGATCATCGGTGAGGTGCAGGTGCAGCCGGTTGAGCTTCAGCGCCGCGAGCGCGTCGATGAGCACCAGAAGCTCGCGTTTCGGCACGAAGTGCCGGGCAACGTCGAGGTGCGCACCGCGCCACGCCAGCGCCGGGCGGTCCTCGACGTCCGCGCACGGTAGCTCCCAGTTCACCGAGCCCGGCGGCGATGCTGCCCGCCAGGCATCATCGGGCAGCAGCTGGCGCATGGTCTGAACGGCGTACAGCGCGCCTGCTTCGTCGCCCGCGGTAATAG
>JBOHCP010000682.1:0-3212 GCA_050698875.1 Streptosporangiaceae bacterium
TTGCAGCCGAGCTCGCACGGGTCATTCGCCCCGGCGGCGCCGCGATCGTCGGCCACCCAGGCCCGGGTCACCTCCGCGGTCTGCGCAGCCTCGTTTATCCTGAGGCCCGCGCTCACCAGCCGAAACCACCGCTGGGCAACGCAGACGAGCCGTTCACCGAGATCACATCGACATCGGTCAGCTTCCCCGTCGTCGCCACAGATGCGCAGAGTCTGCGTGACATGTTTGCGATGACGCCCTACCGATGGCACGCACCGCCCGATATCGACGCCCGACTGGCCGAAGCAGCCTCACCGCGCTTCGAGACCCTCGCCGATATCAGAGTCACCTGCTATCGACGCACCGACGATCGTTGACCCCGTTGTCTTCGCGCTGTTTCGGCCGGCGTGTGAGCGGGCGCCCTCCGGTGCACTGGGCGCCGCACCCGCCAGCGGAGCGGTGTCGCGGTATCTGACCTCGTAGACGCGCTCAGTGAACTTCCAGCCGTCCGGGGTGCGCCGGTAGTGGTCGTGGCAGATGGCGTAATTCACCTCCGTGGGGCCGTCGCGCATGCGGAGGAGTTCTGACATGTATGCGCGGCCTGACGCGGTGTCGCCGTCAAGGCGGCTCACGCCCAGATGAGTGGTCTGCACGAAGTAGTCCACGAGATCCGGCACCCGCTCACCCCAGACACGGATCTCCTCCCGGCCAGTGAGCTCGACGGGGACGTTGGGCATCCGCAGTGCGCCGTCGGGTGTGGACAGCGACCCGACGGGGTCGTAGTCGCGCATCATGACTGCGTCGGTGAACTCGCCGCGCAGCGCCTCGATCTCGACGCGGTCGGCGACGGCCCGAAAGTCGCTCATCGGTTTGCTCCCTCGTCGGTGGTTCACATGCCTGCAGCGCCCTGGCCCGTGGCAAGCTGGACGAGCGACAGCAGTTGCTCCGGTGGCAGGCCCGGTCATATTCCGCCTTCACCGCGGCGCTGCCGGTGCCTTGGTCGCGGTGGCGCTGAGATATCCCGTGTGGCCGTTCCCCCTCTTCATCGTGTTCCATTGCCTTCTACGCTGGCCTGGCAAGGTACAAGTCCCGCCGCGCTTCCTAAGTGTCGTGTCCTACCCCACCTCCGCGTTCCGCTCAAAGCAGTAGATAAGTGAGCTAAGGCGTATTGGGATATACCGTGCATATGATGGCAGGACCTGCGCCGATGTTTACTGACTACGCAAGGGGGACCCACAGCGCGACGACCACACGATCGGGTGCCGCTCGCGGCGTCATGTCCGCGGCTAGTACCGCAGTCCGATGCGAGCCGTACTCTCAAAAGACAACCAGCCGTGCCGTCGCGAGGGAGGCTGGCAACGATGCCGGACATCGATCGCACCGCAGAGATCAAGGTCACCGCAGCCCAGGGGACGGTGACGGCCGAGATTCCGTTGGCCGGGCACGCAAGCGACCACTGGCTGACGCTCTTTCGCAAGCTGGTGTCGCAACGGAAGCAAGATCCCCGCCCGGAGGCCGAGCAGCGAGTGGACCGCGCCTGGGTCATCGTGAGGTTGCCTGCCGCCAGCACGGACCTCCATCCAGAGCCGGTGCTCGATGCCGTACGTGATCTGATCAGCGAGGCCAATCGCATGGAGCAGCAGTCTCTGTCGGGCGCCCCTCACACCGAGGCTGCAATCCGCGGTTGGTGGGCACGTCAGCAGCGGTAGCGGCCGGCGGCGTGCGGCAGCACGCGTCCCAGCCGGGCAGCGTGTCTTGACGCGAGCGCCCGCACAGGAAGGCTGAGCCACGATGAATATCGCCTTGCTTGGCACCGGCTTCGGCCAGGCCCACGCGGCCGTGTACGCTCAGCGGCCCGACGTGGATGAGGTGGATGAGGTGGGCGTCTTCGGCCGGGACTCCCAGAAGCTCGCGGATATCAGCCAGCGGTTCGGATTCGCGACTACCACCGACCTGAACGCTGTCATCGCTGACGCATCGGTGGACCTGGTGGACAGCTGCCTCCCGACGAATCTGCACGCGAAAGTCGCCGTGCAGGCGATGCACGCCGGCCGGGACGTTCTCATCGAGGTACCGCTGGCCGCGACCGTCGAGGATGCCCGCCACGTCGTCGCCGTTCAGCGACATACAGGCCAGCGTGCACTCGTCGACATGTTCTCTCGCTTCAGCCTGGCCCACCTGCTGCTAACTCAGGCGGCGAGTGACCAGCGTTACGGTCCGCTGAAAGTGCTGGAGATCGACGGTCGCTCAGCGCTGATCCGGCCCGGATACCAGCTCACGCTTAAGACGCTGGCGCTGGACATGCTGCACTCCGATTTCGATCTGGTCACCGGCCTGCTGGGCAAGCCCGGCACGGTCGGTGTCATCGGCACCGACGGCCCGGTCGGCCGAGGCTCGGCCGCCACGGTCATCCTCGGCTACCGGGATGCCTTCGTCCGCTGTGCCAGCTCGTCGTTGATGCCCACGCCCAGATTCGCGGCGGCTGGCGCGCGACCTTCGCCCGCGCGGTGCTCGAATACGCCATGAGCGCCGGGTACACCGCCCGGGTCAGGCGACCCTCACCCGGCACGATGCGAACGGCGAGCATCCGGTCGAGCTAGCCGCTAGCCGCCGTCAGCACGGACGAGGCGATGATCGACCACGTCCTGGCCTGCCTCGCCGGCCGCAGTGAGAACCGGATCGACCCCGCCAGTGCCCTGCTCCCGCTGGAACTTACGCTCGACGTCCACCGCCGCCTCACCCAGCCTGCGCCCGACGCGTAGCTGGTAGCCTGCGGCCGCATTGCAGTCAGCCCAGCATCGGCGCTCGCAGGAGATCGCCGCGGTCAACCGAAGCTACCCTTACCCGAGATGTCCGGTGAGGGCAATCCGTCGGCAAGACCGTGGCTGGGTGTTTCCGTGGTTCTAGTGCCGGGTGCTCGCCAGGGTGACGCCGAGGTGCGGCGCCTGTACGAGAGACCAGTGCGGTAGAGCCAGGGCGTTGGCAGCCGGCTCCTCGACGCGGTCCTGCAGCGGGCCCAGCGCGCTGGTGCCACTACGGCCTGGCTGTGGGGGCTGCGGGGAACTAGCCTCGGCCGACGCAGTGAGATCGCGCTTGCTGTCTCTAAAAATTCTTGCAGCAGACGGGAGAGGCCATGAGCGCCGAGACGGAAACAGCGATCAGCGAGGCCGGCGAGAGCAGTTGCTGGTGTTGCGGCTGGATGACCGCCGAGAAGGCCCTGGTCCGCCTGGGCA
>JBOHCP010000683.1:0-3209 GCA_050698875.1 Streptosporangiaceae bacterium
TCGGCTTGCCGGTCTCCCGGACCAGCCGCACCGCGCCCTCCCGGAAATCGGGGTCGTACTTCCTGCGTGTCTCCATCGCCGATTCTCCTTAAGGCGATGTCTCCACGGTACGAGGGGAAACCCACGGATGCGTACGCGACAGCCATGACCTGCGAAAACGTCCCGCAAATTTGTTCGAACTAAAGATAAGTGACGACGCCGTCCGCGCCATCCACGGCCACGCCCGCGGCCTGCCCCGTGCCATCAACCGGCTCGCCATCACCGCGCTCCTGGCCGCCTACGCCACCGGCAAGACCATCATCGACGAATCATCCGCCCGCACCGCCATCAGCGAGGACGCCGCAGCCGCGACAGACTGACCACCACGCCGCCACCTCGTCCACCACAACCCCGCCCGGCGCGCCCACCGGCGGGGTTGTCCCCGCTCAGGCGTCCCCATCCAAAGCGTCGTCGTCCTGGACATCCTGAGCGACGGCGAACACATGGCCGCCGCGGTGGCATCAGGCGGCCACCCCGACCCCCGCGACGCCCAGATCGCCAGACTCAGGGCCGGCAATGCCGCCTTGACAACGCGGTGCGCCCAGCAGGACCAGGCCATCGCCGCCCTGCAAGACCTCCGCACCCTCACCCTGTCCCGCCTGGCCGCCCAGCACGACGAGATCCAGCGCCTGCGCGCCGCAGCCCGCAAGCGGGGGAACGCCCCCAGCGTCGGCCGCTGCGCGGCCTCCGAACACCCCCGATCGAAAACTCCGGACCGGCCGATCGGAATCAGCGGAATGCTCAGTTGAGATCGGGGCCGAGAAACTGCGTTGCATCATCCAGCGTGTCCAGTGCCGGGATCTCTACGACCTCTTCCGGGTGACCGAGGATATGAACGTCTCCAACGCCGAGATCCGGCCGCTATTCGAGCGAAAGGCGGAAGCCAAAGGCCTCGATCCCAGCTCGTTCCGCGACCGGTTCGAGGACAGGATCCAGCATAAGTGGCGCTGGAATGACGAGATGAGCGAACACCTCGCCGACCCGCCGCAGTTCGACAACGTCGTGCGCGTTGTCCGCAGGCATCTTCGCGGCGCGGCACTGCTCGACACATGATCCTCGGCGCTCGCCAACCATCTGGCTAGGGTCTGCACACCGTGGACGGGCCTAACGATGTGTCACGGATCGTGCGGCGGTGCGGCGTAACTGATCCGCGGTCTCATCCAGCCGATCACCCGTACACCCATCCGCGCTGCCGAAGCAGATCATCGCCGACCTCTGCGCCGGTCGCATTGACTTCCCGCAACTGCCCGGTTCAGGCTTCAGAGCAGCCCATAACCGGCTCAAGCGATTCGGGCCCATCGGGCGAGACCTGCGGTCCGCGGAGAGTCCGCATTACCAACCTGTATCCCACCCCCGGCACCTGGTTGATGGCACCGCCAGCCGCGACCGTCCCGACTACCTGAAGCTACATTGAGCCCTGACAGCACCGCGCATTCCCCGGCCGCCCCAGTCAGGCCGGCCGCTCTGGCCTCAGCGCTGGCTCTCATGAACCGTCCTCTCCCCGACTGGACCGGCGTCGGCGGCCGACAGCCTCCACCGCCTCGACAGCATCGCGCATCCGGTCCAGGCCCGGCCGGGCGTAGACCTGGGTGGAAGTAATAGAGCGGTGGCCGAGCACCGCCTGCACCACATCGATGGCCGTGCCGGCGCTGACCATCTCCCCGGCCGCCGAGTGGCGCAGCATGTGCGGATGAACCGGCCGGGCCAGTCCCGCCCGCCGACTCCCGGCGGCGAACGCCTGCCGGACCGCGGAGGCCGTCATCGGAGCGCCCAGCGGCCGGTGGAACAAGGTCACGAACACGAAGTCACAGCCGTCAGCCGCCGGGCAGGCCAGGCGCTCCTGCAGGTAACGGGGGCGCACCAGGCCAGGAACCGCGCCAGTTCCCCCGCATACATCCGCGTCGTCGACTCCGCGCGGTCACGGCCGAAGCGCAGGTCAAACAAGAAACGGTCAGCGGCCCGAACGGCTCCCAGTCACGTTCCTTGGCCCGCGTGGGCACCGGCATCGATGGGTAAAGCGCTGGCGGCTCTACGACGCGCTACTGCCCGCTCGATGATCACCGCGGGGTACCTCGCCCGACACCACATGGGCCGCGGTGGCATGGCGGGACCAGCGCTGCTCGATGTTGCCCAGGACTACGCGCTCCAGTGCCTTTCCGCCGAGGGCATCTTCGATCTCGGTGTCGTCCTCAAAGGGGGAACGTCCCTGCGCAAGTTCCGGGCCGGCAACGCTGGCCGGTTCTCGACCGATCTCGATTTCGCCGCACCCGACGTCGACTTAGGCGAGATGCTGCTTGACACGCTCGACGGCGCCGAAATTCACGGCGTCGTCTTCCACTTGACGAACAGTGCTTCCATCTTGCCGCCTGCGACGTCGTCCACGTGCACGACTGGTCCGATGTTCATAGTGACTGGCGCTTTACTGCGGATGTCGGCGGCGAGTTCAGTCTTGCCCGACTCACCGGAGTGCGTGTCGGTTGCCCACAGCCGGGCGAAATGATCGCTGCAGATGTCGACGCGGACCATGAAGCCGTTCTTCTGGTACGCCGACTTGATGGTGGCGAACCCCATCGCGGAAGTCTGTGCGTTCCGCTGAGATAAACAGGTCCACGTCCTCGCTTGGGCGGGTGAGGACGCCATGCGCCTGAACGGCGTAGCCGCCGGCGAGCGCGAACCCAAGGTTTGACGCAGCATGCAGCGCGACGTGCGCGAGACGCTCGTGAAAGGGTCCATTTAGGCCGCGTGGTCAGGGCTTGGGAACCGGTCCTGCCGTAGTGCGCGTACGCGTGCCGGCAAGACAAGTTGGGGCCACAGGCGGGTCAGGACCTGGGCGTTGAGGAGCCGGCGCAGATCCTCCACGTGCGTGCTCTCCCTGATGACTTGCATGTACAGCAGTCGCGAGTCGGTGAAGTCGTCCAGGTTGTACACCCGGCGGGGACACCAGTCCAAGTGACCGGCCAGTTCCACCACCCCGCCGGTACCCCGCCGGTCGGACCGGTGAGTTCCTCGAGGGTGTCAGGAACCGTGTACGGCCGAACTGCGGCATATCCCATCGCGCTCACGTCTCCAGTTTCTCTCTGCCGGTGTTGGAGTGGGTCCTCGGTCGCGCGGCCGCGGATCCGGGACAGCGCAGCCAGAGCTGTTTCGTCGGCTTCCGGCAGGGTGTACAG
>JBOHCP010000684.1:0-3205 GCA_050698875.1 Streptosporangiaceae bacterium
GGACCCGGGCACGCAATGGCTCCCGGGTCCTGACGCTCACACGTCACCTCATGGACGGGCAGATGTTCTGCCACTGGACTCCAAATACGTGCAGTGTCCACTACCGGGCGGCGAAGCGGTGCGCCCGGACATGAAGGTGCCGAAAACCTGTGCCACATGGGCAACGGCCATACAGAGCGCGGCCGGGCGTTCGGTATGCGGCGGGCCGGTCTTGGCCGGACCGGAGGTGGGATGATCTTCGGCTTGTGGGCTTGAAGCTGATCTTCCTCGTCGTGACCCGGGCTGTGTCGGTGCTGGGCCAGTCGCGGCGGGAGGCGTGGTGGAAGGACGCCGAGATCCTGATCCTGCGCAATCAGCTCGCGGTGGCCCTGCGCGAGCGGCCGAGGACTCATTCGAGATTGACGTGGCCGGACCGAGCGTGGCTGGCCCTGCTCGCCGGGACGCTGCCGGCCGGGCGCCTGGCCGCGATGCGGCTGATCGTCACTCCCGCCACGATCTTGCGGTGGCATCGCGACATCGTCCGCCGCCGCCAGGCGCGGCTGTCGCGCCGCGGACGCTCCGGACGCCCGCCGACGCACCGTAATATCCGCCCGGTGGTGCTGCGGCTGGCCCGCGAGAATGAATCGCGGGGCTACCGCCGCATCCACGGCGAGCTCGCGGCGCTCGGCATCACGGTGGCGCCGTCAACGGTCTGGCAGATCCTGAAGAACGCGGGGATCGATTCGGCGCCGCGCCGGGATGGCCCGGGCTGGGCGGAGTTCCTGCGGTCCCAGGCGCAGGGGATCCTGGCGCTGGACTTCTTCACCGCCGACCTGCTCAACGGCACGAAGGTCTACGTTCTGGCCGTGATCGAGCACGGCACCCGCCGGATCCGGGTCCTGGGCGCCACGCAGAACCCGGTCCAGTCCTGGGTAGTGCAGCAGGCCAGGAACCTGCTGATGGACCTGGAAGATGCAGGGATGAGCGTGAAGTTCGCCTTGCATGACCGGGACGCCAGTTTCACCGCCGCGTTCGACGCCGTGTTCCAGGCCGCAGGCGTCAGGGTCATCCGCTCCGCCGTCCAGGCGCCGCGGATGAACTCGATCATGGAACGCTGGATCGGCAGCTGCCGGCGTGAACTACTAGACCGGACCTTGATCTGGAACCAGCGGCACCTGCTGACCGTGCTGCGCGAGTACGAGGACTTCTACAACACCCACCGGCCGCACCGCACCTTGAACCAAGCCGCGCCGCTCCGCGCGCTGCCAGATGGCGTCACCGACCTGGACCACTTCCGTGTTCAGCGCCGTGACCGCGCCGGAGGCGTGATTCATGAATATCGCCTGGTGGCATAGGTTTTCGGCACGCACAACATCAACTTGGCCGTTGACAACTGTGGCCGCGGCACCTGCAATGGCACTTGATCCCATGTCGCCGCGTGATTTCGCGCGAATCCTTTTCGTACGGGCACGGCTCGTACGAACTAGCCGCGCGACGAGGCAGGATGATGGATGGATGGATGGGTGGGCACCATGTGACCGGGAACAGCGGGTAGTACGGCCGGCTACGGCCGCGGGGACAATTTGGGGGTGTGGTTCGAGGACGCGCAACGCGGTGATGCGGTAGCGATGGACGGCCTGTTGCGTGCCCTATTGCCGACAGCGCGGCGATTTGCGGCGCGGAGCTGCTCCACTCGCGAGGATGCCGAGGACGCCGCTCAAGACGCCTTGTTCGCGCTTGCGCGACGCGTCGACGCGTTGCGGGCTGCCGAGACGATCACGAGCTGGCTGTTCGTCGCCATCCGCAATGCTTGTCTTCGGCGTGGAGGTTGTCCCGAGTCTCGTTGAACTTCGAGTGGCGGCCCCGTTGACCATCAGGCTGCCTTCTGATTCTCATTGTGACCCGTGGCGGTGACATTCTCGGTGAATGAGGCGTCGAGCGCGGCGCGTAGCTTTTGCAGGTGCAGGTGGCCGTTGACGCGGCGGAACTGCTTGCCGGCTTCGATCATGCCGGCGGCGCACCAGCGCAGCGCCATCTGCCCGTCGCGCCACCGCTTGACGTTCTTGCTGTGCTCGCGGCAGATCCCGATCATCGACTCGATGGTGTTCGTCGAGCGGAGCGTGCGCGCCAGGGCGGGCGGCACTTCGAGCCGCAGGACGGTCAGGGTTTCGGCCATGCCCTCGCGCAGGCTGGCGGCGGCGCCCGGGTGGGTCTTGTCCAGCTCGCGGGCCAGCGCCTGCAGCTCGGCCTCGGCCTTGAGCGCGGACTCGGCGTGGTAGGCCTGCCGCATCCGCTTCTCGGGTGACAGACTTGAGCCGTTCGGGCAGCTTGTCGGTCACGTTGCGGATCTTGTGAAGCTGTAAGGAAATAACACGGTGGTTCTGGATTTGGTGTTTGATGTTGCGGTATGGCGATCTCAGCGGAGGCCCGCGATCAGCTGGCGTTGAGGTTCGGGGTGATGTTGCCTCACCTGAACGAGCGGCAGCGGCGGTTACTGCTGGCGGCCGAGGCCCGGTTGCTGGGGCATGGCGGCGTCCGGGCCGTCGCCCAGGTGGCGGGGATGAGCGAGACCACGGTGCGCAGGGGTGTCTTCGAACTGGAGGAGGTCAGGATCCGTTCCCGGATGGCCGGGCGAGACGCGAGGGCGGGGGCCGCAAGAGCGCGGAGGAACTGGATGCCGGGCTGGTCCCGGCGCTGCTGGCGCTGGTCGAGCCGGACGAGCGGGGTGACCCGGAATCGCCGCTGCGGTGGACGACCAAGTCGCTGCGGCACCTGGCGCAGGAGCTGACCCGGCAGGGGCATCCGGTCTCGGCTCCGACGGCGGGCCGGCTGCTGCGGGCGGCCGGGTTCAGCCTGCAGGCCAATGCCAAGACGCTGGAGGGCGCCCAGCACCCGGACCGGGATGCCCAGTTCCGCTATATCAACGAGCAGGTCAAAGACCACCAGGCCGGCGGCGACCCGGTGATCAGCGTGGACACCAAGAAACGGGAACAGCTAGGGCGGCTGCCGATGACCGGGCGTGAATGGCGGCCCAAGGGCGAGCCCGTGCAGGTCGAAGATCACTCCTTCTTCTTCACCGGGCCCGAGGTAGAGCAGGCGATCCCGTACGGAATCTACGACATCACCCGCGACAGCGGGTGGGTGAACGTCGGTCTATTGACCGGACTACCAGCGGACACGCCGGTGTCTTGACGCGCGAGCCGCGCTGTGGTGGATAGACCTGGTG
>JBOHCP010000685.1:0-3203 GCA_050698875.1 Streptosporangiaceae bacterium
CCCCAGCGGGGCAGCACCCCCGACAGCGCGCAGCCACTCCCCCAGCGGGGCAACACCTTCGACCGCGCGCAGCCGCTGCCCCGCCGCGAGCCGACGGGGGAGCAGAGCGGTCCGCTGCCGCAGCGGGGCAGCACCCCCGACAGCGCGCAGCCGCTCCCCCAGCGGGGCAGCACCCCCGACAGCGCGCAGCCACTCCCCCAGCGGGGCAGCACCCCCGACAGCGCGCAGCCACTCCCCCAGCGGGGCAACACCCCCGACAGCGCCCAGCCGCTGCCGCAGCGCGTCGGCAGCTTCGACGGCGCGCAGCCGCTGCCCCGGCGCACTACCCGGACCCGGCCGCCTGGCCGACACCGCAGCCCGCACCGGCTGTCGGTTGCCTCCGACGCGCCGGCGCTCGTGCTCGCGGTGCCAGGCTCGGCGGCTTCCGACACCGCCGGGATCGGTCCCGCCGTCGCCGCAATCGCCGAGCTGTCCTGCCCGGGCGTCGAAATCCGGGTCGGCTATGTCGAGGGCTACGACACCACGCTGTCCGAGTGCCTGGCGCCAGGGCCGGAGTCAGCCGAGCACGACCAGTTCCCCAGCGTGGTCGTTCCGCTGCTGCTCAGCGCCAGCATGCGTCTCGACCCGGCCATCCGGCGACTGACCGCCGATTCGCCGATACCGATCGTGCTCGCCGCGCACCTCGGACCCCACCCGCTCGTCGCCGAGGCGCTGCACTCCCGGCTCGCCGAGGCGGGCCTGGCCCGGCATTCCAGGGCCTCCGGACTCAGCCTTTCCTCCGACGGCCGGGGCATCGTCGTGCTCGCCGACGTCGGCGACGAGGCCACCAGCGCGGCCGCGGTAGCCGCGGTACTGCTCGCGTCCCGGCTGTCGGTGCCGGTCGTGCCTGCCTCGCTCGGCGACCCCGCGAGCATCGTGACCGCGGTCGACCGGCTCACCGAGTCCGGCGCACGGCGGCCGGTCCTCGCTCCGTGCCTCATCGGACCGGAGACGTCGATCTCGGTCCTCGACGACCTGTCGGCTGCGCTGGGCGCGCCGTGCGCCCCGGCACTCGGTGCGCACCAGGCCATCGGCCAGCTCGTCGCGATCCGCTACGGCGCGGCGCTGACCAGCCTCAGCCTCGCGGGCTAACCGGTCGGCCGCGACCGGAGACAGGGCCGCGACGTGTCCGGCCCCGTTCCCTCGTAAGGTTTCGTTGACACCGCCCGCTGCCGTGCGCTGGGCTTGCCAATTGTGGACCGCACAGTGGTTCACGTCCCGAACTCAGGGCCGAGAGAGGTGACGACATGAGCGAGTGGAACGCCATGAGCTACGAGGGGAAGGACACCATCCTCCGGGTCGTCCGGCACGAAGCGGATCAGATGTTTGCGCTGGCCGAGGAGCCGGGTGCGTGGAACGCGCCCACCGCGTGCGAGAGCTGGCAGGTCAAAGACGTCATCGGCCACATCGTGGACACGACCGAGGGTTACTTCGCGGCATTTGACACGGCCAGGGGCGGCGCCGACGCGCCCAGCGCACACGGTCTGGTGGTCATGCACGAGCTGGCGGGCGCATCGGCGCAGCGATTCGACGACCTGACCCAGCAGGAGATACTCGCCCGCGCCCGCGCCGACCTGGATCAGATGATGGGCATACTCGAGCCGCTGACCGCCGACGAGTGGACCGGCATGATGGTTCCGCACGCCTACATGGGACCGGTGCCGGCGTTCGTGTACGCGGGCGGCCAGCTGATGGACTACGGCGTGCATACCTGGGACATCCGCCAGGGCAGCGGCCGGGCGCACGCGCTGCCCGCGGACACAGCCGACCTGCTCGTTCCCTTCATGTTCATCATCTGGCAGTCCACGATCCGGCCGGACGCGGACCTGACCCCGTTCCAGATCGGCGTCCGGGTGCGCGGCCGCAACGCCAGCGACACGGTCGTGTCCATCGGCGAGCAGGGCATGACCTACGAGCCCGGCGCCATCGACGACTTGCCTGCCATGCTGGAGTTCGACCCGGGCAGCCTGGTGCTGACGGCGTTCGGCCGGTTCAACGGCGGCACGGCGAGCGGCGATCCCGCCCTGGCGGACAGATTCCTCAACCTCTTCTACCGGATATGAAGTATGAGCCGGTCAGCACTGGTTTCACGCTTCCTGGTCATATCCGAGGCCCGGCCGCTCGCAAAATGCGGATGATCGTGGTCTTGGCCAGGCGAGTTAGCTGCTCGATGCGGTACCGGGACACCCCGGGACACCCCGGCCTCGGCTGCGGTACGGAACCGGTTGTCCCGGTCCCGCGTCACCAGTGCCCACTTCGACGCGAACGCTGCGGGCAGACGGTTTCCGACACCCGCGCAGCCCACCTCGCTGGCCGATGTCCGCTGTCCGCACGTTTCCGGACGCTGTCTCGGTTGCTGGTGGTAGTCCTGCCGTGATCGACAACCTGAGGCGAAGGGTCAGGCTGGTCTGCGGCCCCAGGCTAGGAAGAGCAGGCCGTATACCGCAATCGTGCGCGGGTCGTCGAGATCGGCGCGAGCGGCGGCGTCCAGCTCATCAAGTTCTGCCTCGCTCGCCAGCCCCAGCTGCAGAATGTGCGGACGCATGATGCGCACCAGGTCGAGCCGGATGGTCCGGCGCGAATGCCCGTGCGGGTAGCACTGCGTCCTGGCTGCTACCCCGACATCCTCTAGGCCTGCCTGGCGGAACAGCTCGGGCACGCGGCGGCCGATCAGCGGGTCGGCGCCATTGCGGCTGAAGGCCACCGGGAAGATCTCGCAGATCCGCTCGAAAGCCGGATGCGGCAGGTAGCACATTGCGTACTCGGTATCGGGCTCCGCGGCCACCACCCAGCCGGTCTCCCCCGCACCCGGGAGGCATGGCCACCACGCCCGGAGGCTTCGATGTGTGCGGGCGCGACAACGCCTGTGGCCGGAACCACCGCTTATTCCACGCTCGCACCTCTGGACGCGGCGATCTAGTGGCCAAACAAGGGCGAGCAGGCCCGGCAGGCCGCCCGCCTAGCGGCCGGTGTCTAGCGGCCCTCGTGCCGGCGGGCACATTTACGCACGCACGTCCGCACGCACGTCGAGCACCGTCTAGTGCAGGCCCGCATAAGTCCTTGAGGGGTTCGGTTTGGCTGGTCACGGGTTGTCACGCGGCCTGCGGGAGAGCCCGGGTGGCAGCCGGCCCGGAGGTGGTTGGGGCTGGGTGCCGGGCGAGGTA
>JBOHCP010000686.1:0-3202 GCA_050698875.1 Streptosporangiaceae bacterium
GCCTTGGCCGGGGCCGGGGCGGTCTCCGGGGCCGGGGCGGTCTCCGGGGCCGGGGCGGTGTCCGGGGCCGGGGCGGTGTACTGGGCCGGGGCGGTGTACTGGGCCGGGGCGGTCTCCGCGGCCAGGTCGGGAACGGCGCCGAGCCGACCGGTCTTGGCCGCGGCCAGGCTCGCCCGCAGCGCGTCAGCGAGGCTGGACGGTTCTTCCGCCGCGTCCGCGACCTGCGGCTGCACGATCTCCCGGCCCTCGACCTTGGCCGCGACGACCTCCTGCAGCGCTTCCCGGTAGCTGTCGTGATACTCGTCGGGGTCGAAGTCCAGCGTCATCGACTCGATCAGCGAGCTGGCCATCCGCAGCTCCTGCGGTCGCACGTCGGTGGAGTCCGCCAGGAACGGGAAGTCGGGCTCCCGCACCTCGTCCGGCCACAGCAGGTTCTCAAGCACCAGGACGCCGTTGCGCGCCCGCAGGATCGCCAGCGACTCCCGCTGGCGCAGCGCCACCTGGGCGATGGCGATCTTCCCCGACTGCTCGAGCGCCTCTTTGAGCAGGCTGTAGGCCCGCGCGCCGGTGGCCTCGGGCTCCAGATAGTAGCTGCGGTTGAACAGGATCGGATCCAGCTGCTCAGCCGGGCAAAACTGCACGACCTCAATGCTCTTCGTCGTCGGCAGCGGAAGCTCGGCCAGGTCCTCCTCCGTCAGGATGACGATCTCGCCGCCGGGTAGCTCGTATCCCTTGGCGATGTCCTCGTACGGGACTTCCTGGTCGTCGACCGTGCAGAACCGGCGGAACCTGATCCGGCCGCCGTCCTCGCGGTGGACCTGCCGGAACGCGATGTCCTTGGTCTCGGTCGCGGTGTAGAGCTTGACCGGGATCATGACCAGCCCGAAGGACACTGCCCCCTTCCACATGCTGCGCATGTAACTCTCCCTACCCCGCGCCGGGCCAGCTAGCAATACTTGTCGCGGCTGCGCGGGACTGTCTTGCATCCCCGGGTACTGATACAACCAGTGTTTGTCCGGTAAGGACCGCCTTACCAGCAGTGTTAACCGCATTCTGAACTTCGGCAATATGTTCGAGTACCGATTTTGGCAGCGGAGGCACCGTAATGAACGATATGGGCCTTGAATCACCAGACGCCGACTCGGCGGAGCAGAAGCAGGATGCAGTCGTCGAGCCTGGCGGCGACGACGAGGTCGCTGGGCTGGCGGAATCGCCGCTCGAAGCCAACGAGGCCGACGCCGCCGAGCAGAAGCGGATACTGGACACCGGTGAGGAGGAATACCGCTGACCAATCCCGCTGCGCGTGACCGGCCGCCAGCCTGGCTACCCTGCCGGTCGTAGAATTGGCACACCGGCGGCACGGTTGCCCCGGACAACTGCCCCGCGGCAATGGCAGTGCGGACCAGGGCCGCTCACTGAGTTCGCACCCTGACGACACCATCCGGAGCCATCGTTGACCATTTCGCCACAGGCCAAGCCCGGTAGCGCGCGACTGCCTCGCCCAGCGCGCCGGCTGCAGCTGCTGGGGGCTGCCCGTGACGTGTTCGTCGCGCAGGGCTATCACGCCGCCGCCATGGACGAGATCGCCGAGCGGGCCGGCGTCAGCAAGCCGGTCCTGTACCAGCACTTCCCTGGCAAGCTCGACCTCTACCTCGCGCTGCTGGACGAGAGCGCAACCGAACTCATCCGGATGATGAGCGAGGCACTGTCGTCCACAACCGACAACAGGCAGCGTGTGCCGGCCACGTTCAAGGCGTTCTACGACTTCGTCGCCGGGACCGGGGAGGCGTTCCGGCTGGTGTTCGAGTCGGACCTGAGCAACGAGCCCGCCGTCCGGGGTCGCCTGGACAAGATGATGTACGACTGTGCCGATATGGTCAGCGAGTTCATCCGCGAGGACGCCGGCGTGAGCGACGCCGAGGCCCACCTGCTCGGGATGGCGCTCGTCGGGATGGCCCAGGTCAGTGCCCGGTACTGGCTGAGGACCGGCAGGGAGATCCCGAAGGACGCCGCCGAGCTGCTCATCGCGCGGCTCGCCTGGCGCGGCATCAGCGACTGGCCAAGGACGGCCGAGTCGGCCGGCTAGCTGGCCTGCCTGGCAACCACTCCAGCCGGCCCGCCCGGCAACTATCGAGGAGAGCCGTGGAAGTCAAGATCGGGATCCCGTCGGTGCCGCGCGAGCTGGTGATCGAGACGGCGTCCAGCCCCGAGGAGGTGGAGAGCTCGTTGAAGGCAGCGGTGGCGGCCGAGGCAGGCGTCTTCGTGCTCACCAACGTCAAGGGCGGCAAGGTGCTCGTTCCGGCCGACAAGATCGCCTACCTCGAGTTCGGCGGCGCCGAGTCGCGCCGGGTCGGCTTCGGCAACCTGTAGCGGTTACGACGTCGCCAGCCCGAGAGCCGCCATCCGGGCCGCGTGCTCGTCGGTCAGCCGGGCGAACATCCGGCCGATGTTGCCGAGTTGGCCCGCATCGCCGCCGACCAGCAGCCGCGCGAGCGGCTCTCGCTCGGCGGCGACCCGCTGCGCCTGCCCGAGCGCCTCGCCGACAAGCCGCCGGGCCCACAGCGCCAGCCGCCCCTCCACCCGGGGATCGGCCTCGATGGCCGCGCGCACCCTGGCGATCGCGAACTCGGCGTGGCCGGTGTCGGCCAGCACCGTGAGCACGAGTTCCCTCGTCTTCGGCTCGAGCGCGCTGGCCACCGCGCGATAGAAGTCGGCCGCGATCCCGTCGCCGACGTACGCCTTCACCAGTCCTTCGAGCCAGTCCGACGGGGCGGTCCTGGCGTGGAAGGCGTTCACCGGAGCGACGAACGGCTGCATCGCCGCCGCCGGATCGGCCGACAGGTCCTCGAGGCGGGCGCGCAGCAGCTGGTAGTGCCCGAACTCAGCGACGGCCATCTCGGCGAGCGCGGACTTGTCCGACAGCGCAAGGGCCAGCGCGGCGTCATCAGCAAGCCGGAAGAACGCGGTCAGGGAGGCATAGGCCAGCAGCCCGAGCAGGTCGAGCACGCCGTCCGGCTCGGCCGTCGCGCCACGGGGCCCGCTGCTCACACGCGCAGCGTAACAACGGCAGCCGGTTCTGGCTGGCCGAGAGGCCGGCCCGCCACCCGGGGTGCCTGCGCGCCGGCCCGGCGGGCCGGCACCCGGGCGCGCGGTTGCTAAGCTGGCTGGTGATCCGCGGCTGGAATGCGGATGCCCTCGGTCG
>JBOHCP010000687.1:0-3202 GCA_050698875.1 Streptosporangiaceae bacterium
ATCTTGAGGTGGTGCGAGATCGTCGGCTGCGTCAGGCCGAGCGGATCAGTCAGGTCACAGACGCACGCCTCGCCGCCCTCGTGCGCGGCCACCATCGAAACCAGCCGCAGCCGGGCCGGGTCAGCCAGGGCCTTGATGATGTGCGCGAGGTCTGCCGCCTGGCTCGCGGTCAAGGGTTCCCGCAGCAAGGGCGTGCAGCACTCGTCGGCCAGAACCGGCAGTCCGGGTCTGGGCTGGATGGTCACCGCGGCGATGCTCACACTTCTAGTATGGGGTACGCATTGACAATCGTCTATTCGTGAGCCATCCTGGCCGCATCGACATCGATCTATGCATGAGGAGTGATTGTCATGACTGACCAGGCCAGCACCGACCTTCGCGAGGAAGTACGGGCCCGCTACGCCGAGGCCGCCCGCGCCGTCACGGACCCCAGGCCCGGCATCACGGCGGGCTGCTGCGGTACGTCGGCGACCGACTCGTGCTGCGGCACCGGATCGGCCGCACTGGACACCGCAGACTGCTTCGGCGGCTCGCTCTACGGCGAAGGCGAGACTGACGGACTGCCCGAGGAAGCCATCCTCGCAAGCCTGGGCTGCGGCAACCCGCTCGCGGTCGCCGACCTGCGCGAAGGAGAGCGAGTCCTGGACCTGGGCTCGGGCGGCGGCATCGACGTCCTGCTGTCGGCCCGCCGAGTCGGACCAACCGGCTACGCCTACGGCGTCGACATGACCGATGACATGCTGGTTCTCGCCCAGGCCAATGCAGCCAGAGCGGGCGCTGCTAACGTCCAGTTCCTCAAGGGCGAGATTGAAGCCGTGCCGCTCCCCGATGTCGCGGTCGACGTGGTGATCTCCAACTGCGTGATCAACCTGTCCACCGACAAGCCAGCCGTGCTGGCGGAGATGTTCCGAGTCCTGGTGCCAGGCGGCCGGATCGGCATTTCCGACGTCGTCGCCGAGGACTACATGACGCAGGCTGACCGGGCGGCGGCGGGCTCCTACGTCGGCTGCATCGCAGGCGCCCTGTCCCGGACGGAATACCTCGACGGGCTTAGCGCCGCCGGCTTCACCAACGCATCGGTGACCTTCACCAACGAGGCAGCACCAGGCATCCGCTCGGCCATCATCCGCGCAGTCAAGCCCGCGTGAGCCAAACCGTAGGCCGGCGGCTGACTGCCGAGTTCACCGGAACCGGACTCCTGGTCGCCATCATCGTCGGCTCCGGCATAGCCGCCACCAACCTCACCACCGACGCAGCCTTGCGCCTGCTGATCAACTCCCTCGTCACCGCGATGGGCCTGGCCGTGCTGATCCTGGTCTTCATGACGGCCGGCGGCGCGCAGTTCAACCCGGTCGTTACCGGCGCTGACTGGCTGCTTGGCCGGCGCACCGGGCACCGTTATGGCATCGGCCAGGCCGCTGCCGTCATAGGCTGCCAGATCGGCGGCGCCATCGCCGGAGCGGCGCTGGCGGACGCGATGTTCGGACAGCTCGTGCTGAGTCCCTCACACAAGCACCGGGCGGGCGCTCCGCTCCTGCTCAGCGAGGTTGTCGCCACGGCGGGCCTGATCCTGGTCATCGTCACCTTGTCCAGGACCGGCCGGCTCCAGCACGCAAGCTGGGCCGTCGGCGCCTGGATCGGCGCGGCCTACTGGTTTACTGCCTCGACATCGTTCGCCAACCCGGCCGTTACCATCGGTCGCAGCTTCACCAACACCTACGCCGGCATCGCGCCCAGCTCGGTGCCGGCGTTCATCGGCGCCCAGATTATTGGCGGCATCCTCGGTACGCTCCTGGCGGTGGTCGTGCACCCGATTCAGCGCGACGAAGGCAGCGCGCACACGCAAGCCCAGCTGGCCGGATAACCAGGGGGCACAGACATGACCGACATCCCTGAAGTCCTGTTCGTCTGCACGCACAACGCCGGCCGCTCCCAGATGGCGGCCGCGCTACTGGACCACGAAGCGGCCGGACGAGTCCGGGTCACCTCAGCTGGATCGCAGCCCGCGGATCAGCTCAACCCCGTAGCGGTCCATGCCATGGCCGAGATCGGAATCGACATCTCCCGCGAGATACCCAAGCGACTCACCACCGAGAACGTGCAGGCCGCGGACATCGTCATCACCATGGGCTGCGGTGACGCCTGTCCCGTCTACCCCGGCAAGCGCTATCTGGACTGGGATCTACCCGATCCTGCTGGCCTCGACCTAGTCGGCGTCCGCCCGATCAGAGACCGGATACGCGAGCTGGTACGAACACTGCAGCGCGAGCTGACCAACGGTGACGATGAACCGCGAACCGGCGAGCGCTCGCCGTTACCCAGCAATCGCGAGGATCCCCGTGAAGATGCGCAGGCCGATCGGGATCACGGCGGTCACGATGCGGATGGTGGCAACGTTGACCCAGCGCATCAGTCCGCGCCCGCCGACGACAGCTAGCGCTGCAACGGCCCACAGGGCCAGCACCGATCCGATGGCTACCGACAGTGGCGAGTGCAGCCGGGCGGCAAGGTTGGCGGTCAGCACCTGGGTGAGGTCGCCTCACTCGGCGATGAAGATGACGACGAACGCGGTCAGCGTCGCCTGCCGGTGATGGCTGGCGCCGGACTCAGCCAGCTGATACTCGCGCTTCTCGTGCCTCCACTCATTGCGGGCCTCGCGAATCGTCAGGAGCAATGGTTGAAACCTGTGGATCTGCCGGGAAGGGCGACATGAAGGAGGGTGTGCCTTCCCGGTGATCGAGTCGTAGAGGTCTCAAGCAAATGGCCGGCGCTGGAACGCCGACTGGGAAGGTGCACCCGTGCTTAATGTAGCCCCTGATCTGGCTGCCGCGCTGCCTGCGTGCGAGCTCGCGTCGTCGGTGATCGGCCAACTCGTGCGGGAAGCCGGCGAGCTTCCTCATGGCTAGTCCCAGCTTCATCGTGACAGCGACCATAACTCCCCAGGCACAGGCGTCACCAGAGCTATTCGACGTCATCGGAACACTGCTGGCTACCAGTATCGCCGGTGGCGCCGACCTGCAAATCGTCAGGGAACGGCTCAGCCACGGCAGCATCGCTACGACCGAGAAATATCTGCACACCCTGCCGGAAGCCGACGAAACAGCTCTGGCTGCGCTGTCCCGGATCCGCGGCCGCGCGACCGAGGACCCACTCCAACACCGGCAGAGAGAAACTGGAGACGTGAGCGCGATGGGATATGCCG
>JBOHCP010000688.1:0-3195 GCA_050698875.1 Streptosporangiaceae bacterium
GACCTGAGCCGGGCCTCGACAGACTCCGCTGAACCTCGTACCGTGACCATTCGTGGTGCCTCCAGCACCGCCCGGACGGCCCTCCCGAGTCCTGCTAAAGCTTCAGGGAGGGCCGTTGCCTATGCCGACGCGCCCACGGTGGCGCCGTCCACGAACAGCCGCTCATCAAATAGCACGACTCACACCACGACGACACCGTCAGTGACGGGAACCCACCGCTACATGGGCATCCTCAGAGGCGCGGGACAAGCCGCTGGCTTGCAGGAGCCGGTCAGTGGTGTCGGTCATCGCGGTGAGGGTCCAGTCCAGCACGCCGTCGCCGGTGCCGGGGCTGCCTGCGCTCTGGCGGTTCCATGCGACTCTGCAGTCGGCGGAGCAGAACCGGGCGTGCTCGCGGCGCGGCGCGAACCCGGCACCGCACTGCGCGCACTGGCGGGTGTCAGCCACCGGGCCAATGGTATGCGCACGCGGCTGCCGCACGAGCGGACGAGCTGACCGGCGCGCAGCTCCGCCCGGGCGGATGCCGGTCATCTGGCGTTCATCTTGCGTTCATCTTCAGGTCGGTTGCGTGTCGGCCGGGCTCGGTAGCTTGCCCTGGTGCGGAAGTGCCTCAGTGAGCGAGAAGGGCGGCATGAGCAGCGGGGGAGTGCGGTGACTGAGGTCCGGTCCGGCCTGGCTGGGCTCGATGAGGCACCGCTCGGTCGGTCCCATCTGCGGGCCGTCCTGGCATCGGGGGTGGGATTCTTCACCGATGCCTATGACCTGTTCGTCATCGGGATCGCCTCCGCGCTGATCACCAGGGACTGGCACCTGAGCCCGGACCGGCTGGCCCTGCTGAACAGCACCATGCTTGCCGCCGCGTTCGCCGGCGCGCTGGTGTTCGGGCGGTACGCGGACAAGGTCGGCCGTAGGCGGGTGTACTGGCTGGTGGCCGCGATCATGATCGCCGGGGCAGTCGGATCTGCCCTGTCCCAGTCGTTCTGGATGCTGATCGTGTTCCGGTTCGTGCTCGGGTTCGGTGTCGGCGGTGACTACCCGGTCAGCGCGGTCATGGTGAGCGAGTACGCCAATCGCAAGGACCGCGGCAAGCTCGTCGGGATGGTATTCGGTACCCAGGCGCTCGGCCTGATCGTCGGACCGCTGATCGCGCTGGCCCTGCTCGGCTCCGGTGCCAGCGATGATGTCGCCTGGCGGGTCCTGCTCGGCCTTGGCGCGGTGCCGGCGGCGGCAGTGATCTACCTGCGCTGCCGGATGCCCGAGTCACCGCGTTACCGGGCCCATGTGCAGGCGCGAGCTGACCGGTCGGCGGACCGGGTACCTGGTCTCACGGCCGGGCCGCGTCTGGAGACTGGATTGCGGGCTTTGCTGACCAGCAGGCGCTGGCTGATCACGCTGGCCGGCGCGCACGCGCGCTGCCCGGTCCTTGCCATCCCGCCGCCCGCGCTCGAAGAAGAGGCCGGCCACGGCCTGCACGGCTGGGCGTTCCGGCACCGCGGGCTGACCGTGGACCAGATCAGCTCGCCGGCCACCGGCCGCTAGCCCGCGCCGCACCAATCCAGCCGCGGCACCGGGTGGCGGCCCGTCCGGGCCACGGCATCGCCGGCCCCCCGGTCGCCGCCTGGCGCGCGGCACCGGCCCCCGGCGACGACCGTTGCCGCCAGCCTGTGGCGTATGCACGTTGACACGGTGTACCTCCGGCGCCTGTGACGTAATCGTCGTGATGGAGACCCAGACCCGCTGCGTTTTGCATCCCGGGCGTTACACCCAGCCCAGAGGGGCCCGGGTCGCCCGGCGGGCCTGTTACCTGCTCGTGGATCCCGGCGAACGGGCCGACCAGATCAAGTTCCTGATCCGGGGCCGCGACAGCAAGTTCACCAGCGTCTTCGACGAGGTGCTCGCCTGCGCCGGCGCGCGGATCATCAAAACACCCGTCCGGTCACCGCGGGCGAACTCATTCGCGGAACGGTACGTGGGGACGCTGCGGCGTGAGTGCCCGGGCCACCTGATGATCTACCGGGAACAGTGCATTCGGCAGGTCCTCGCGGAGCACGCGCGTCATTACAACGGTCATCGACCGCATCAGTCGCGACACCAGCGGCCTTCGTTGCACAAGCCGGGCCAGACGATCGATATGACCGCCCGGATCAAGCGCAGGCAAGCGGTACAGGGCCTGATCAGCGAATACCGGAGAGCAGCCTGACGACTGCAGACAGCGCCAGCCCAGAGACGGCGCGCGAGTTCTGGCACGCACAGCTGCCCGCACGGCGGCGGGCGGTTGCGGATCTGTCCGGAGGCCAGACACCGGCCGGTCTCAGGCGGGGGGTTACGGGCGCTTGGCGACGGTCAGAAGCACAACGGAGTCCCGCAGAGCCTGAAGGCTGTGCGGCGAGTCCGGGACGATGAGCAGGTCGCCGTCCCTGCCCTCCCAGGACTGGCCGCCGGCTACGAGCAGAACCCGGCCGCGCAGGACGTGCACGCTGGCCTCGCCCGGGTTCGCGTGCTCGGTCAGGGCCGCGTCCTTGACCATGGCGATGAGTGTCTGCCGCAGCACCTTCTCGTGGCCGCCGATGACGGTCTGCGCGGCGCGGCCCCCGGCAGCGCCGGCTGCCCGTCCTAGCAGTTCCCGCGCCAGCGCGTCCAGGGAGAGCTTCTGCATGCTGTACTTCCTTCCTCGGGCCGGGTTCTTGCGTGCGGCGCACCGGCAGCGCCAGGGCAGCTCCGCCATGCCACCGGGGGAGTCTGCGCGCCCGCGACGATGCTAGCGAGGTCGCCGCACGGGTTTGCGGTCACTGCGGTGACGACGTCGGCCGCCTGCTCCAGCCCGCGCCGCAGCAGCTCCAGGTCGGCTCGGTGAGCGCGCAGTCGAGCATCATGGGCAGGTAGCCGGGCAGCTAGTCGTCGCTGGGCTCGAAGCGGGCGGCCCGGCTCGCGGTCGGCATCCCGGCCATCAAGAAGGAGCTGGAGTGCTACATAAGCCCCGCCGGCGCATGGGGCGGGCACGCGGTAAGGGCGCCGGTGTGGCGTGCTCGTTCTGCGGCAAGCCGCGCACCGATGCAGGCGCCCCGTCGGCCGGGGCAGGCCGATCACGGTGACAGCGCTGACCCGCATGATGGCCTGCAGCCAGGCCGGCATCGTGCGCGGGCGGGTGAACGCGCTGCCTGTCAGGGTGAGGGGGCCACGGCCGCGCTCTGGCGC
>JBOHCP010000689.1:0-3195 GCA_050698875.1 Streptosporangiaceae bacterium
CGGCGATCCGGCGCGGCAGCACTCGATCTGGCCGCACGTCGAGGAGGGCGTCCTCGACCTGATCCAGAGCCACCGGTCGACGATCGTCTTCGCCAACTCACGGCGGCTGGCCGAGCGGCTGTGCGCCCGGCTCAACGACCTGGCGGCGGAGCGAGCGGCCGCGGCCGGGCTAGCCGAGGCCGACGGATACGACCGCCGTTCCCCTGCCCTACCCCACGATGACACCAGGCCGCCCGCTCAGCTGATGGGCCAGGCCGGCGCGGCAGCCGGGGCGCTGCCGGTCGTCGCCCGCGCGCACCACGGCTCGGTGTCACGGCGGGAGCGCATGCAGATCGAGGAGGCGCTCAAGGCCGGCACGCTGCCCGCCGTGGTCGCGACGTCGAGCCTGGAGCTCGGCATCGACATGGGCGCGGTCGACCTGGTGATCCAGGTGGAGTCGCCGCCGTCGGTCGCGAGCGGGCTGCAGCGCACCGGCCGTGCCGGGCACCACGTTGGCGACGAGTCGCGCGGCATCTTCTTCCCCAAGTACCAGGGCGACCTCGTCCAGTCCACCGTCGTGACGCAGCGGATGCGCACCGGCCAGATCGAGGAACTGCGCATGCCGCGCAACCCGCTCGACGTGCTGGCCCAGCAGATCGTCGCGATGACGGCGATGGACGCCTGGGACGTCGGCGAGCTTGAGCAGGTTGTCCGGCGGGCGGCGCCGTTCAGCGGGCTGACCAGACCGGTGCTCCACGCCGTGCTTGACATGCTCGCCGGCCGTTACCCGAGCGAGGACTTCGCCGGCCTGCGTGCCCGGCTGGTATGGGACCGCGCCGGCGGGACGCTCACCGGCCGCCCCGGCGGTCAGCGGCTGGCTGCCAGCAACGGCGGGACCATCCCCGACCGCGGGCTGTTCGGCGTCTTCCTGGCGGGCGCCGGCGCTGGATCGGCCGCTGGTACCGCCCCGGCCGCCGCGCGCGATGGCCGCCACTCGCGCCGGGTCGGCGAGCTGGACGAGGAAATGGTCTACGAGTCCCGAGTCGGGGATATCTTCGTGCTCGGCGCTACGTCCTGGCGGATCGAGGACATCACGGCCGACCAGGTGCTGGTATCCCCGGCGCCCGGACAGCCAGGCCGGCTGCCGTTCTGGAAGGGTGACGCGGCGGGTCGTCCGGCGGAGCTGGGCGCCGCGATCGGCGCGTTCACCCGCCAGCTGGGCGAGGTGACCGAGGAGCAGGCCGCCGCCAGCCTCCGCGACGCGGGTCTGGACCGGCTGGCGGCCGCCAACTTGCTGTCCTATCTCGCTGAGCAGCGCGCCGCGACCGGGTACCTGCCCGACGACCGCACGCTGGTGTTCGAGCGGTTCCGCGACGAGCTGGGTGACTGGCGGCTGGTGCTGCACAGCCCGTACGGCTCGCAGTTGCACGCCCCCTGGGCGCTCGCGATCGCGGCGCGGCTGCGGGAGCGCTACGGCGGCATGGACGTGCAGGCCGTCCACACCGACGACGGCATCGTCATCCGGGTACCGGACGCCGACGACCCGCCGCCCGCGGGCATCGCCGCGCTCGATCCCGACGAGGTCGAGCAGCTGGTGACCGCCGAGCTCGGCGGCTCGGCCCTGTTCGCGGCCCGGTTCCGTGAATGCGCCGCGCGGGCGCTGCTGCTACCGCGCCGCCAGCCGGGCCGCCGCTCGCCATTGTGGCAGCAGCGGCAGCGGGCCGCGCAGCTACTGGCGGTGGCGAGCCAGTACGGCACGTTCCCCATCGTGCTGGAGACGATGCGGGAGTGCCTGCAGGACGTCTTTGACGTGCCCGGGCTGATCGCGCTCATGCGCGGCGTCGCGGCGCGCAGCATCCGGCTGGTCGAGGTGGAGACTCCGGCCGCGTCACCGTTCAGCAGGTCGCTGTTGTTCAGGTACGTCGGCGCGTTCATGTACGAGGGCGACGCGCCACTGGCCGAGCGCCGCGCCCAGGCGCTGGCCCTCGACTCGGCGCTGCTCGCCGAGCTACTCGGCCAGGCAGAGCTGCGCGAACTGCTTGACCCGCTCGTGGTCGAGGAGGCCGAGCGGGAGCTGCAGCGGCTCGCACCCGGCCGGGCCTGCCGCGACGCCGAGGCCGTCGCTGACATGCTGCGCGCGCTCGGCCCGCTGAGCACCGAGGAGGTCGCGCAGCGGTCCGCCGACCCGGCCCGCGCCCCGGACTGGCTCGGATCGCTCGCGGCGCAGCGGCGGGTGCTTGACCTGCGCGTGGCGGGCGCGCAGCGGTGGGCGGCGATCGAGGACGCGGGCCGGCTCCGTGACGCGCTCGGGGTCGCGCTGCCCGTCGGCGTGCCGGCGGCGTTCACCGAGCCGGTCCCTGATCCGCTGCGCGACCTGGCGCTCCGGCATGCCCGCACGCACGGGCCGTTCGCCACCGCGGCCGTGGCGAATCGCTACGGGCTGGGCGTGGCCGTCGTCACCGGGGAACTGCGCCGGCTGGCCGCCGACGGCGTGCTGACCGAGGGCGACTACGACCCTGCGGAGGGAACGGGGTGGTGTGAGGCCGGTGTCCTGCGCATGCTGCGCCGCCGTTGCCTGGCCAAGCTGCGCAAGGAGGTCGAGCCAGCGCCGCCATCGGCGTTCGCCGCCTTCCTGCCGGCCTGGCAGCGCGCGGACCGGGCGGCCCGCGCTGTCGGCTCGCGGGCCAGCGCGGCCAGGGCCGACGCCGTATACGAGGTGGTCGATCAGCTCGCGGGCGTCGCCGTCCCCGCGTCCGCGCTGGAGACCCTGGTGCTGCCGGGCCGGGTGCCCGGCTACTCGCCCGCGCTGCTCGACGAGCTCACCGCGGCCGGCGAGGTCGTCTGGGCGGGAGCGGGAGCGCTGCCAGGCGGCGATGGCTGGCTCATCCTCGCGCCACCCGGCACCGCGCCGCTGCTGCTGCCCGCACCAGCCGAGATCACCATGACTCCGGTGCACGACGCGGTGCTGAGCGCGCTGGACGGCGGCGGCGCGCTGTTCTTCCGCGGCATCGCCGACCGCGTCGCCAGGGGATACAGGCCCTCGGGGCCCGTGGTGGCCCCGGGGAGCGCTGGGTCCCGCCAGGAGGCAGCGCCGGCCGGCCGCGCCGACCAGACCGGACGGCCGCTCGCCGCCACCGACCGCGAGGTGGCCAGCGCGATCTGGGACCTCGTGTGGGCGGGCCGGCTGACCAACGACACGCTGGCGCCGCTGCGCAC
>JBOHCP010000690.1:0-3189 GCA_050698875.1 Streptosporangiaceae bacterium
GCCGACGACGGCCCAGTCCAGCGGCGAACTGTGAAACTGGCCATCAAGCGCCTCGACGTCCGCGCCCCGGTTGAGCAGTAGCCGGACGACCGCCGTGCTGCCGGCGTAGGCGGCCGCGTGCAGCGGGGTGGCGCCGTCTTCGCGTTGCGCACCGACGGGAAAGCCGAGGTCAAGCATGAGCGTAACGGCGGGGATGCGGCCGGTCTCGGCGGCGCGCCCGAGCGCCGCCAGTTCGGCGTCCGCCAGCCTGCTCATCAGGCCCGGGTCGGCAGACGTCAGGGCGACGGCTGCGACCCGGTCCCCGCGCATGCACGCGCTGATGAACCGGGCGGTGTCAGGGAGGCCGTCGGCATCATCGCCGCCGAGCAGCCCGAGGAGATCATCGCGGCCCTTGATGGCTGCCAGCCAGGATGGCGAGCGCCCGTCAGGTCCCGGCAGGCGCGGGTCGGCGCCGTAGTCGATGAGCAGGGCGATCAGCGCAGCGGGACAGCCGGCGTCTACCGCGAAGTAGACGACTGACGACGGCTGGCCGGGTTCGTCGGCGAAGCGGCGCGGGTCAGCACCCGCCTCGAGCAGCATCCGAGTGGCGAGGAGTTCGCCGCCGCCGCTGAGCGATGCCGAGAGTGCGATCTCGGATTCTGCCGCCCCGGCGTGGTCGAGCATGGCACGCAGACACTGGTGCTCGTCGCCGCCGAAGGCGGCGAGGTAGAGATCGTGATCCTCGACCACCGCGCCCCGCTCAAGCAGCAGCCGCACGATCGCCTCGTTGCCGAAGCCCTGGCTCGCGCTGCCAGTCGCGCAGCGCAGCGGCGACGAGCCGGCCGACCGGCCGACCTGGCCGATGCGGGCGTTCGGGTCGGAGCCAGCGTCGAGCAGCAGCCGCGCGGTCGCGACCAGCCCCGCTGCCCGGTCCGGGTCGAGGCGGTGCCAGCGCGACGCGCACACCGCGTGCAGTGGCGTCCAGCCGGTAACCGGGTCGGCCCGGACCGCCGTTGCCGGATCGCGCTCGATCTCGTCGCGGACGCGAGCTACCGCACCGAGCAGCAGCGCGGTGGCCAGGCTGTAACCGGCGAGCTCGGGCGTCTCCGCGAGCATCCGGGCGGCTTTGCCGGTCCGGTCCGCCACGCTCGCCACGCAGAACATGGCGACCGTCTGGTCCAGCGCTGCGCTCCGCGCCGCCACCTCGGCTTTGAGCCTGGGCCAGCTCGCGAACCCGTAGGACTGGGCCACCACCAGCTGCGCGCCGGACAGCGTCAGCCGCGGCGCGACGGCAATGATCTGCGCGGCCGGAGCCGCGTCGCCGCCCTGCGCGGCGCGCAGCAGATCCTTGGCCTGGTGCCGGAGCTGATCGAGACTCGGATCAGCCGGAAGACTCGCCATGGCGTCTCCTTGCTGGCCTACGGTCCGCAGTCAGGCCGTCACCGGAGATCGTCATCACAGCTGAACACCAGCAGAAACGAGGCGGACTCAGTCCTTTCCCGCGGACCCGGAGGCGCCCTCGCGCGCCCTGCTGAGGATCCTAGTCCGGCCCGGCCGCCGACGTCCGCCCGATCCGGCCGCGAGCGCCGCCGTTGGCATCCCGGTCGGCCGCCGCGACGCCCGTGTTGATGAGGGCGATGATCCCGAAGGCGACGGCGGCGACGTGCTGGCCGATCGCGGAGACCCCGACCGCGGCGGCACCGAACAGGACCACCTTCACCGCGAGTACGCCGGCCAGCGACAGCCTGATCCTGGCGCCGGGCGCGGCGAACAGCCATCACGCGATCACGGCGACCGCCGGCGCGGCCACGGCGAGCACGATCCGCACCGCGCCGCTGGCCTGGGCGGCCCCCACCAGCTCAGGCCCGCGAGCATCAGCAGTTCCAGGAGGAACGCGAGCCCCTCGTTGACCGCGTGCAGGGCCGGCGGGAGCTCTCGGCTGCGCAGGCTGGTCACGCCGACGCCGGGCCAGCGGGCCAGAGGCGCGCGAGCTGCTCCGGGCTGATGTTGCCGCCGCTGCACACGATCGCCACCCGGCGGCCGGCGTACCTGGCCGGCGCGGCCAGCACCGCGGCGAGCGCGGCGGCGCCTGCAGGCTCGACCAGGTTACGGGTCTTGGAGATCATGAGCCGGGTGGCTTCCGTCAGCTCAGCCTCGGACACCAGCACGAAGTCGTCGAGCCGCTCCCACAGGATGCGCTGGGTCAGCTCGAACGCGGTCCGCGTGGCCAGCCCTTCTGCGAGCGTGGCGGTGGTGGCCTCGACGAGGGCGCGAGCCTGCCACGACCGGTACGCGGCCGGAGCGGCCTCCGACTGCACGCCGATGACCTCGATCGACGGGCGGGCGGCGGTCGCGACGACGCACGCCCCGGCCGCTCCGCTGCCGCCGCCGATCGGCACGACGATGACGTCGGTCTCCGGTTGGGCCTCGAGGATCTCCAGCGTGTACGTCGCAACGCCGGCGATCAGCGCGCGCTCGTTCGCCGAGTGGATATAGCGGTAACCGCGCTCGGCGGCGAGCTTCTCGCAGTGCTCGCGGGCATCGTCGAAGTCCCGGCCGTGGCTGATGACCTCGGCGCCCAGCGCTCGCATGGACTCGACCTTGACCGGGTTGGCGTGCTCCGGTACGCACACCACGGCGGGCACGCCGAACACGTTCGCGGCATACGCGACCGACTGGCCGTGGTTACCGGTCGACGCTGTGATGACGCCGCGGCGACGGTCGTCCGCGCCGAGCTGGCTGATGAGGTTGATGCCGCCGCGGACCTTGAAGGCGCCGATGGGCTGGTGGTTCTCGTGCTTGACCCAGACCCGCGTTCCGGTCAGCGAGTCGAGAGCGGGATAGGAATACAGTGGCGTCGGTTGGAGGTAGGCCGCGATGCGCCCGCGCGCCGCCAGGACGTCGGATAGGTCAGGGATCGCTAGCTCGGTCACGACACGTGTCTACCACCACCAGGCGACCGCCCGGCCAGTCGCGCGGGCCTGCCGGGCGATCTGGCGTCCTCCCTGGCGGCGACGACCAGCACGCGGACGGGACCGGGCCCGCTGATGTCTGCGTCCGAGACCGCGGCCTCCTGCGCCGGGTTGAGGCTGACGCCGAGGAACTCCGGGCCCGCCACGGCGGCCGCGCGCACCCCCACCGGGCCGACCATGGCCAGCACCGCCTGCGACACCGGATCGTCCGCCGAGTCGTTCTCCGCCGCGTAGCTGT
>JBOHCP010000691.1:0-3187 GCA_050698875.1 Streptosporangiaceae bacterium
TCCCCGGCTGAGCGCGTCATCCGCAGGCTGACCGGCCAGCCGGGCATCGCCATCGGCGTCCGCGCCGGTGACCAGCGCGAGCACATCGCTCGCCGTCCGGGTGCGCAGCGCCTCGCCGAGAACCGGATCGCCCGGAATGGCCAGGAAGCTCAGCGCAACCCGTGCCCGCCGCTCGCCATCGGGACTCATCGCGACCACCTCCGGTCACGACAATGCCTGGGTATGTGGCCGAGCGCGCTCGCACGACATGTCCTGTGGATAACGTTCTCGGAGGGATGCGCATGGTGGATGGCGCGCGGCTCCACGCGAAACCCGATGACGGCACTGCAGGCGCTCGGAACTCCTCGATGCTGTCTGACTCAAAGTTAGCCACCAGCACACGCCGCCGGACACTACCCCGACGCCGCGCTCGGCGAGCACCGCGGCCATCTCCACGGCAACGTGGTTGCCGTACCCGGTGGCTGCACAGCCAGCAGAACGTGGCGTAATCGGTGAGGACGCGAGCGAAGCCGACCTGGCCGCCGCCGTCGCGCGCATGCAGCCCGACGCATAGCGAGTGCTCGATCGAGCGCTCTTTCACCTCGCGGGTCCGGCCAGCGGCACAGTAACTTTCGCGCCTCATCCAGCCGTGCACCCGCTCGGTATCCAGGAGCGCCTTGTCATCGCGCCCCCAGTAACCCCCTGGTCCCGCGCTTCACGCGGCGCTAAACGAGCTGGCCCACGCCTCATGAGCAGTGTCGTGAGTGCGGAGATTGTGACCGCAACTGCGCCGCCCGCAGACCCAGCCGTCGTCGATTGGCCGAGCCTGGGCGAACGGCGCCGCTGCCACAGGACGGACATCCTCATCTGCCGCCGGGAGTGTGGACCCGCTTGGGACCAGACAGAGCTGGTGGCCGGGGATGATCGCGTCGCCACTCCTCTGACGGCGGGTGCCGGTTTGGTGGCAGCATGACTGCGCAGCACGCCACTGTCCAGGATCTGGAGCAGGCTTACCAGGTCATACAGCTGGGCGGCCAGGAGGCGGCGATCGTGCCCCTGGCGGACCTGCGGCGGCTTCAGGCGGTCGAGCGGTGTGCCCCAGCCGAGGTCGTCGAGCCGGCGGAGATCGAGACAGCGATCGCTGCCCACCGGGACTGGGTCGCAGCAGGGCGGCCAGGCGAGATGTCGCATGAACGGGCGATGGCAGAGCTGCTCACTGGGCCGTGAGGATCGAGTGGTCGCCGGCGGCTCGCCCCTCTGCCTGCCGCTACATGGCGGATCAGGACGGCATGCGCGCGATCGGCGCAGCCGTCGCGTCGCTGGCCGCCAATCCGCTACCCGCGGAAGGCTTCCACCCGAGTACCACCTAGCCAGTAGCTGCACGCGAGCCGACGATCGAGACCGAGTTCACGCACGTGAGCCTCAGGCGCGAGCAGCTGGCTCGCCGTCCGCGTGCGCAACGCGGCACCCAGCACGGGATCCCCCGGCCTGGCCAGGAAGCTCAGCGCCACCGGGCCCGCCGCTCGCTATCGGGAGCCATCGCCACCACCTCCGGCTCACGACCCTGCCGGAGCGTGCGGCCAGCCCGCTGACCCGCACTGCCGACCGTGGACAACTAGCCCGCGACACTGCGAGATGTGGATAACACTCACTCCGGGTGATTGGATACGCGGCGAGTACTCGTCGAGAGTCCGCCTGTGGCCAAAGCCGATGAGCGAAGCTGTATCGCTTCATGAAATATCTACGATCCGCTATACTTCATGGATGCCTTCCAAAGTAATGACGGCTGGGGCCTTGCTGCGCCAAGCCCGCCAGGGCGCGGGCCTGTCGCAGGTGGAACTGGCCGCTCGGGCAGGCGTCACGCAAAGCGTGATCAGCGCATATGAGTCCGGGCACCGCCAGCCCTCGGTGCCGACCCTGGCCGACCTGATCGAGGCAGCCGGGTACGAGTTGACGGCAGGGATACGGCGGCCGCCGCGGCGGCTGAGCCGACTGTCTGGACCGGTGGGCCGGCGGCTGCGTGCCCGCCGCCGTGAGGTGATCGCGGCCGCGGCCGCGGCCGGCGTGACCAACCTGCGCGTGTTCGGCAGCGTGGCCCGTGGCGAGGATCGCCCTGATAGTGACGTGGACCTTCTCGCCGACCTGCCACCGGGCATGGGCCTGTTCGGGCTGGGACGGGTGCAAGCGGACCTGGAGGCGATCCTGGGCGCGCCGGTCGATCTGATACCGGCGCAGGATCTCAAGCAAGGCATCCGGCCACGTGCTGAGCGTGAGCTGGTGGCCTTGTGAGCCACCGGGAGCGTCAACGACTTGCCGACATCCAGGCCGCGATCGATGCGATACGCTCCCATCTGCAGCGGGGCACGCTAGCCGACGGCCTGGTCTTCGATGCGGTGCGCATCCGGCTGCTGGAAAACGGAGAAGCGGTCAAGGCCCTGCCCGCCGACTTGCTGGCCACCCAGCCCGCCATCCCCTGAAGTCAGATTGCACGCATGCGCGATCACCTGGCCCACCGTTACTTTGACACCTCTCACGCGATCTTGCAGTCCACGGTCGATGACGACCTGCCAGAGCTCGAACGCGCTATCCACACTCTGACCGCGTCACTGCCAGACGAAGACCTCCCAGCGGGCCCTGAGTAACTAGCCCTCGCCCCGCGCTCATGCCGGCGGCAGGCGATACCGGGGCAACGCCCCACTCAGCGCTCGGCATTGTGATCGAGCGTGGAGGTCAGAGTCACGTCGGAGTAGCTAGTTCGCGGTTGGACGTGCACTAGCTACTTCGACCTGAAAGCTCTGCGGGCTGAGATCGGGACTGGATGCGGCGTGGGGTCGCCGGAGTTCCTGTGGATTACTGTCCGCTCAGGCGGCCAGATCGGCGATCTTGACCAGGTTTGTGGGCCAGGATCCCGTGTCCGGTCCAGATCCGGGGCTCCCTGGAGGTTGTCTAGCTCGGTGCGGTCCCATCCGTAGCCGCGCTTGAGGGTGCTGATCCGGCCTTCGCTGCCGGTCCGCCACTTCACGGTGCGCCGGAACGCCCGGCTGTGCTCGGCGTGCTGGCGGGCCTTGCCGGGTTTGCCCTCGCGCGGGATCACGACGTACCGCACGCCGATGGCGTGCACGGCATCGTCGACGCCTTTCTCGCCGTAGCCGCGGCCGGCGGTGACTGTCCGGGGACGCCGCCCGGTGCGAGCGATGACCCGCCCGAT
>JBOHCP010000692.1:0-3185 GCA_050698875.1 Streptosporangiaceae bacterium
CGCCAGAGCCTCCCACGCCGGAAGATCACCTTACCCGGAGATCCCATACCTCCCGTAACACACGACTGCCCGTTACACCCCATTGCCTCCACCGGCTGCGATCAAGTGGGACAAGCCAAGCAAACCAGCGACGGTAAACCGTAACTAGGGCGGGAAAATCCTCACTGTTAGTCGAAGGCGCCAGAACTTCGTTCCAAAAGAAACCCCAGAAAGCAAGCATGGCCGCCGCCAGCACGCCAGCCAATCCGGCCTTAAGAGGAAGCAGTACACTGGTATTGACATCAGCCGGAAGGGTCAGACTAAGATGCGAGATCGTCTCAGTAAGAATCGTAGCGGTCGCGGCAGCGACCAAAACGTTAGGCGCGATGAAGCCAAGAGACGTAATGTAGAGCCCGAGCTTACGCGGTAGGGGAATATTCTCGCTCATAGATCTAACCAGACTTGGCAGCGTCAAGACATCGCTTAAGTGCCTCAGGATCCCACTTATGTAGTGCGAGGCAGCGACGCGCATTGCCCACCATTATAATGACGACCGGGGCAATTCCTATACGCTCCGCAACTTTCGACCCTGTTACTCCTTGGTCGAGAAGAAGATTCGACTCGACCCACTGATCTTCGGTCAGACGGCGAGTAACAGCGTGAGGTGTAGGTAGAGTAACGAGCTTCTGGTAATCATCGCGGAGTTCCTGACTCCGCCCTGCGGCGGCCGTGGCACCTGTATCAGTGGTCATTACACCCTTTCGTACCCTAGTGCGAAAGATGTCGGCACATTTTCGATACCGCGCGACCTGTCCAGTGAATTACTCGCGGAGAGCTGGAACTCTCGCGGGGAGAGTCGCGGCTGAGGCTCTGGGCTGTGCATATGAATCGACATACCGCAGGAAGTAGAAGGGTCCGGCTAGGAAGCCAAGATTCACGCGGCCCGTAGGGTCGCCGAAAGGTAAGATTCGTTTCCCGGACCAGTGCATACGAGCAAGTATGTCAGTAAGCATGCAAGTATAGGAAGGAATCAACGCGCTCACATCGGCATGACCGGGGGTCCGGACGTGACTTGTCAGATGTGCCGATCAATCCTGCGCGGCGCTCCGGCTGCCTGGTCTGGGCTGCCGGCCACTGTGGGTGAGCACCGCGGTTAAGCTGACCTGCGCGGGTGCGTGGGTGGTCGCGACCCGTGCGCGCAGTGCCTGGCAGCGGGATCCTGTTGGACTCAGCCGGACCCTCTGGGTGGCTGGCGGGACTGGTTCTGGCGATAAGCGCACGGTCTTTTCTGCCGTTGCTCATTGTGATGCGCTATCGGCAGGGAGCTGCGGGAGTGCCTGCGCGGCGCTGCCGTGGCGTTCGGCATCTATCGCAGGTCTATCGTGATCAAGCTTTGCGGCGCATGGCAGAGGCCGGTTCGGTTACCGGTAAATGGCCGGTGACGTGCGGTTTTCCGTTTTCTTGACCGATCGCGCAGAAGACTTGATATTTAGTTCGAATTTGTTGGTCTACCCTGCGCCCCCAGCAGGATTCGAACCTGCGCACACGGCTCCGGAGACCGTGTGCCGCGACATGTCGGCGCTGGGCCTGACCTGGGGAAACGGGCGGCGCGGCACCGTTTGGGCCGCTGTTCTATCGCAGGTCTCTCGCGCGCCCAGAGCTCATCTGCGTTCAGAGGCACGATTCCGCTGATCAGCACGCATGCGCGGCAGCCTCATCAGCTGGCCTAGTTATGGACCTTGTCCGGCTGAGTCCAGCTGTGGGGTCTCCCTGGGTATCTGGCGGGGGTCCCGGGCTCCCGCTGGCAAAGCCGCCGGCGCTGATCCGGCGAGCTTGTGGTCGGTGCTGCTGGCGCCCCGTGGCGGTGCCGAGTGCGGGCGAGGGGGAGGAGGGGTGTTCCGGCAGCAGACCCTGGCCAACCTGCGGGCCGGGCCGGAGGCGAAAGTGGACGCGCCGACGGCTGTGGAAGGCGTCCCGGAGCTACATGTGCCGGGCACTTGACAAGCATTGCCCGGGCTGGCCGAGTCGCCGGACCTCGCAGGGCCAAGGGCGGGAGGAGGCGGTGGTGGACTTGCCCGAGCCGTTCACTCCGAGGAACGCGTTGCACTGGCCGCCCGCCACGCTGACGTCGACGGGTTTGAGCGCCTGCAGCGGGCCGTAGGTGCGGCTCACTCCTGTCATCGTCAGCAGCGGACGGGTTCGCGGCGCGGTCACCAGCCGATCACACCACTTGGCCGGGAGCGGGGCAAACGACCCGGCCGCAGGGTCGCCCTCATGTCCCCGGCCGTTGCGGCCGAGACCTGGTGAACACGGCCCGCAGGACCCTGTCGGTCGGTGGCGTGCGCCATGCCAGGTCAGCCTGGACGAGGCACAATTAGCCGGCTCTGGCGCGTGCGGTGGATGGCAAGACGCCGGTCAAGGAGTGGGAGGGTTAGCGTTCGTAGTGGTACCGGCAGGCGGCGATGCGGATCTCACCGTCAGCGATCTTGTACACCAGCCGGTGCTCGTCGGTGATGCGCCGCGACCAGTAGCCCTGGAATCCGTGCTTAAGCGGCTCGGGCTTGCCGATTCCCTCATTGCCGTTCCGCTGGATATCGGTGATCAGCGTGTTGATGCGCTTGAGTACCTTGCGATCCTCAACCTGCCACCACACGTAGTCCTCCCAGGCAGACTCGTCCCAGAGGAGCTTCACTCCAGCAGGTCCCGTTCGGTCCCGCCGCCATGCTCCAGGCGGTCGATGGACGCCAGCAAGCGCCGTGCGTTCTCGGGGCTGCGCAGCAGGTACGCGGTTTCCTTGAGAGATTCATAGTCAGCGAGCGCCACGATAACCACCGGCTCGTGCCCGGCCCGGGTGACGACGACTTCCTCACGGTCGTCAACCACTGAGTTGAGGGTCTCGGCATAATGCGCGCGAGACTCCGAGTACGTCAAGGTCTTCACTGCCCACCTCCTCCCACGCATTGACCTCTCCATCACGTACAGGAAATTGTACGTGACCCTACCGGTGGATGCAACTCCTCGCATGCCGCCGCATCTGTGCAGAGCTTCCGTCCTCAGCCCTCTATGCCGGTCAGCTGACCGTAACCGCTCCGGCGAGTTGCGAAGAGGCGCCTGCTCGCGTATCGCCGATTATTTACGTAAACATTCACCCCTGGTCGTTGACTGAGGTGGCGTGACTTGCTGATTGTGGTCAGGGCGGGTCGGGG
>JBOHCP010000693.1:0-3183 GCA_050698875.1 Streptosporangiaceae bacterium
GAACTCGGTGGGACGAAACCGAACGGGTTCACTTCGACCGTGCGCCCCTCGACGTACGGGGGCTCGCCTCAGCGGTCTCGCGGGCCGCCGTGGACCGAACCATCGCCGAAGGACGCCGCGCTGTCACCCCGGCGAAAAAAAAGACTTACATGGCGCTGGACGACCACACGGTCGCGGCCATCAGCGCCCTGATCGAGTCAGCCGTCGCGCCGTTGACATCGTCCGCCGACGCGGTGGACGCCTTCGTGAGTGGGCGACGGAAATGATCCGCCGCCTAACCCTGACGAACTGGCGCGCATACGAACACGCAGAACTGGACCTGGAGCCCGGCACCACCTTCGTGGTTGCCCGCAACGGCATCGGCAAGACCTCGCTGATCGAGGGCGCGACCTGGGCACTCTATGGCGATGCCGGCGGCCGGCCATCAGACGCGATCCGACTCGGAGCCCCCTCTGCGATCGCATCCGCCACAGTTGTCCTGCCGGACAGGCGAACTCTGACCGTGACCCGCGAACTGCCGCGGCGACTCGCACGAAATGCGATACCACCCGTATCGGCGACCATCGACGGGCGGGAAGTCTCATCATCGCAGGTCGACGCGATCATCCGTGAGGTATTCCGCGCCGACCCGGCATTCCTGGCGCGGCTGACCATGCTCCGCGGACGTGAGCAGCCGGACGCGGACGCCCCGACGCTGAACTTGCAGGAGCATCTGTGCCACTTCTTCGGCATCGACGGGCTCCAAGATACCCTGACGGAGCTTAAGACCCGCCAGAAAGACATCGACCGCCGTATCAAGCTCGTCAAGCAGACGTCCGGCGTGTCTGCCCGGCAGCTGTCGGAATATCGCGCGCGACACGAAGCAGCCCTCCGGCTCGTCGCAGCGGCGGAACAAGCCCACAGGGCAAGCGTCGACCGCGCACAGGCTGCTGCAGACGCCCAGCGCGAGACCGAGGCTCATGATGCCTGGCAAGCGCGCTACCAGGAGTATCTCGCTCAACTGGCCGAACTCGGCGAGGAGATCTCCTCTCGGTTCGGCGTGCCCGCTGCAACCGATGACTCGCGCAGCGCCCTTAACAACCTCGAAACTGCGACGTTGGCGCAACTCGACGGCATCCGACGGGAGCGCGGCCTGCTAGAAGGCCGGATCGCCGGCATACGCGCCGCCATAGAGCAACTCGACACGACAGCCGGGCAGTGTCCTGTTTGCCTTAAGCCCCTGTCCCAAGGCGAGGCAATTACAGCTCGATCAGAGCATGACCGCGAGGTCGCCTCCCTCGCCGCTCAACTGCATCACCTGGACGAGGCAATCACCGAAACGACACTCATGGAAATCCGCGGCTACCAGCGACGCGTAGCGGAAATCGCAGCACCATCGCAGAGACCGCCACAGCCACCCGCCGCAGCCAGCGAACTGTCCGACCGACACGCCGAACTTGAACGCGCCGTCGATCTAGCAGCCGAAAAGCTCATTGAGCGCAGATCCGAGGTCATGGCGGCGGCTGCACTCATCAGGAACGCGGAGTCCGATCAGCGCGCCCATGAGATCCTCGAAGCCGAGTTCACCAGTCACGCGCTCGTCACGGCGGCGACAGACGCGCTGAACGCAACCATCACCGCTCTTTTGAGGGAGACAATTGAGCCGCTTGCGCGCGAGATTAGCAACAGGTGGAAACGCCTATTCGCGGAACGCGGCACCATCACCCTTAGCAGTGACGGCACAGTTTCGCGCGACGTTAACGGGGAGACTCTGCCTTTCCAGTCGTTTAGCACTGGCGAGAAGACCGGTGCACAGCTTCTGCTTCGGCTTCTCGTACTCGACGCTGCCACGAGCGCATCCTTCTGCTGGATTGACGAGCCACTGGAGCACCTCGATCCCGACACCAGGCGCCAGGTCGCGTCGTTGCTGGCGGTGGCATCGGCCACCAGCAACGTTGGGCAGGTCTTGGTCACGACCTATGAGGAGCCCCTAGTGCGCCGGATCGCGCAGCGCATGCCCGAGCACGTTCGCGTCGTATACGTTCGCACTGGCTCGGATGCCTGACCCCTGGGCAGCCATTCGCTCATAGCAGCCATGCCCTGTCATCTAGTTAACCGTGCTAAGCCGGGGCCCGCCAAGGAAAGTCGGCAGCCGATCGGACGAGGGCTCGCGGTCCGACGTTCCATCTAGCTGGAGCACGGCAGAGGCCGCAGGGTCGGCCCGAACACAATGGTGGTGAGTTGGTGGCCAAGAACCGGAAGACCAGCGCGAAGGCGGCGACGGCGGCATCCAAGGTGCTACGCGACGGGCGCACGAGCAAGACGTCGAAGACTGCGGCGGGCTCCGCGTTGAGCCAGCGAGCCCCGAGGAGGAAGAAGAAGTGATCATTCACGCGCAGACGCCCAAGTAGCCGGCGCGCCGCGGTGCCGCGATCGGCAGACCGACCGAAAGTTGCAGCAGCAAGGCTCGGTGATCTGCGCCTTTTTTCGTGCGCAGCGCACCGGAAGTCGTCGACAGTATGCGACGGCGTGAGGCCTCGTAGCAGGCCTGGTTCGTGGTGGTGAATTGACGGGAGGACGGGTGGCCGGACGCAAGACGGTGACACCGCAGACGATCACCGGCGAGCAGGGCATTAACCTGATCGAGCGGCGGTGCCTGGAGATGGGGTACCTGTTCCACCCGCGGCGGGTCGATCACGGCATCGACGGTCACATCGATCTTGTCGACCCTGGCAGCGGGGCATTGCTGAACCAAACGCTGCTTGTGCAGAGCAAGGCCTCCGACCGGCACTTCAACTCAGAGACTGATCAGTCGTTCCGGTACACCTGCGAAGACCGTGACCTCGACCTCTGGCTGTCAGGGAACGCGCCGGTGATCCTGGTCCTCTCGCACCCGAAGCAGGGTGAGGCCTGGTGGGTCGAGGTCAAGGGCGCCTTTCCGGACGCCGCGAGCCGCGCATCGCGGACCGTCGTCGTGAGCAAGCAGGCTCAAAGGTTCGATGCGGGCGCGGCCGCGGCGCTGCTCCGGTTGGCCGTCCCGAAACAGTCGGGCCTGTACCTACGGCCCCCGCCGATCACCGAGATCCTTACCACCAACTTGCTCCCAGTCACTGAGATGCCGCCGGTCATCTACGCAGCAGCATCCGCGGTCGGGGACTACAAGGCGGCGGGTGCGGTCCTGGCCGGCCACGACGGCCGACGGCC
>JBOHCP010000694.1:0-3170 GCA_050698875.1 Streptosporangiaceae bacterium
CAGCCGAGGTCTCCGAAGCGGTAGCCGGCGGTGCGCGGCTGATCCTTCTGACGGGCCGCGGCGTTGACGCCGAGCACGCCTCGATCCCGTCGCTGCTGCTGACCGGGGCGGTGCACCATCACCTCATCGCGGAGCAGACCAGGACCAGGGTCGGCCTGATCGTCGAGTCGGGTGACGCCCGCGAGTGCCACCACGTCGCGCTGCTGGTTGGCTACGGCGCGGCTGCGGTGTGCCCGTACCTGGCGATCGAGACGGTCGAGGAGCTTGTCAGGCGCGGCACGCTGCGCGAGGTGACCGAGCAGCAGGCCGGTGCCAACCTGATCAAGGCCCTTGGCAAGGGCGTGCTCAAGATCATGTCCAAGATGGGCGTGTCTACCGTCGCGTCCTACACCGGTGCGCAGCTCTTCGAGGCGGCCGGCCTCGGCCAGGAGGTCATCGACTCCTGTTTCGCCGGCACGTCGTCGCCGCTCGGTGGCATCGGCTTCGCAGAGATAGCCGCCGAGGTCGGCCGGCGGCACGCGGTCGCGTGTCCCCCGCGCGGTGGCCGGCCGCATCAGCGGCTGGAGACCGGCGGCGAGTACCAGTGGCGGCGCGAGGGGGAGCCGCACCTGTTCAGCCCGGAAGCCGTCTTCAAGCTGCAGCACGCGACGCGCAGCGGCCAGGACCGTGTGTTCCGCGAGTACACCAGGCTCGTGGACGACCAGGCGGCGAGGCTGATGACGCTGCGCGGACTGCTGCGCGTCCGCGGCATCGACGACCCGTCGTCAGCCATCCAGGCAGACACCACTGCGGCCCGCGAGCCGGTCAGCATCGATGAGGTTGAGCCGGTCGCCAGCATCGTGACGCGATTTGCCACCGGCGCCATGTCGTACGGGTCGATCTCGGCCGAGGCGCACGAGACGATCGCGATCGCGATGAACCGGATCGGCGGCCGGTCCAACACCGGCGAGGGCGGCGAGGACGCCCGCAGGTACGTGCCGGACGCGAACGGGGACCTGCGCCGCTCGGCGGTCAAGCAGGTCGCCAGCGGCCGGTTCGGGGTCACCAGCGAGTACCTGGTCAACGCCGATGACTTGCAGATCAAGATGGCGCAGGGAGCCAAGCCGGGCGAGGGCGGCCAGCTGCCTGGCAACAAGGTGTACCCGTGGATCGCGGCCACCAGGCACTCCACGCCAGGCGTCGGGCTGATCTCGCCGCCGCCGCACCACGACATCTACTCGATTGAGGACCTGGCTCAGCTTATTCACGACCTGAAGAACGCCAACCCGCTGGCCCGGGTGCACGTGAAGCTTGTCGCTGAGATGGGCGTCGGCACGGTCGCCGCCGGAGTGTCGAAGGCGCACGCCGACGTCGTGCTGATCTCCGGCCACGACGGCGGCACCGGCGCGTCCCCGCTGACGAGCATCAAGCACGCGGGGGCTCCGTGGGAGGTCGGGCTGGCCGAGACCCAGCAGACGCTGCTTCGCAACGGGCTGCGGGACCGCATCGTGGTGCAGGTAGACGGCCAGCTCAAGACGGGCCGGGACGTGATCATCGCGGCGCTGCTCGGCGCGGAGGAGTTTGGTTTCGCGACCGCGCCGCTGGTGGTCGCGGGGTGCGTGCTGATGCGGGTCTGCCACCTGGATACCTGCCCGGTCGGCGTGGCGACGCAGAACCCCGAGCTGCGGCGCAGGTTCACCGGGAAGCCCGAGTTCATCGTCAACTTCTTCCAGTTCCTCGCCCGCGAGGTGCGCGAGTACCTGGCCGCGCTGGGCTTCCGCACCCTGGCGGAGGCGGTCGGCCATGCCGAGCTACTCGACGCGACCGCGGCGATCAGCCACTGGAAGGCGGCGGGCCTGGACCTGAGCCCGATTCTGCACATCCCCGAGCTGCCGTCCGGCGCCGCCAGACACTGCCTGACGGGACAGGACCACGGCCTGGACAAGGCCCTGGACAACACCCTCATCCTGCTAGCGGAGGGCGCGCTTGCTGACGGCACACCGGTCCGGCTCGAGCTGCCGGTGCGCAACGTGAACCGCACCGTCGGCACCATGCTGGGCAGCGAGCTGACGAGGCGCTGGGGCGGCGAGGGGCTGCCGGACGGAACCATCGAGGTAGTGCTGACTGGCTCGGCCGGCCAGTCGCTCGGCGCGTTCCTGCCGAGGGGGATCACCCTGCGGTTGCGCGGTGACGCCAACGACTACCTCGGCAAGGGGCTGTCGGGCGGGCGGATCATCGCCGCGCCGGAACCCGCCGCTCCCTTTGCCGCCGACCACAACGTCATCGCCGGGAATGTCATCGGCTACGGCGCGACCAGTGGCGAGATGCTGCTGCGCGGAGCCGTCGGCGAGCGGTTCTGCGTGCGCAACTCGGGCGCGACCGCGGTAGCCGAGGGCACCGGCGACCACGGCTGCGAGTACATGACCGGCGGCCGGGTCGTGGTGCTCGGCCCGGTGGGCCGCAACTTCGCGGCCGGCATGTCCGGCGGCATCGCCTACCTGCTCGACGCCGATCCGGGCAACGTCAACACCGAGATGGCTGACCTGGAGCCGGTCACCGCTGACGACGCCGACTTTCTGCACTCGCTGATCGGCCGGCACCAGGCCGAGACCGGGTCGGCGGTCGCGGCCAGGCTGCTGGCCGACTGGGAGACGACGCTGCCCAGGTTCAGCCGGGTGATGCCGCGCGACTACCAGCGGGTGCTCGCCGTGGCGCGGCGAGCCGAGCGCGACGGCGCGGACGTGAGCCAGGCCGTGATGGCAGCGGCGAGTGGCTGAGGGGGCTGCACATGACTGACCCGAAGGGCTTCCTGACCACGCCGCGGCAGACGCCCGCCCGCCGCCCGGTCGACGTGCGGATCTCGGACTGGCGTGAGGTGTACACCGAGTTCGGTGCCGAGCGGCTCGAGCGGCAGGCTGGCCGGTGCATGGACTGCGGGATCCCGTTCTGCCACTCCGGCTGCCCGCTCGGCAACCTCATCCCGGAGTGGAACGACCTGGTCTACTCCGGGGACTGGCGGGCCGCGGCCGAGCGGCTGCACGCCACCAACAACTTCCCCGAGTTCACCGGTCGGCTCTGCCCGGCGCCGTGCGAGTCCGCGTGCGTGCTCGGCATCAGTTCCGACCCGGTGACGATCAAGCAGGTCGAGGTGGAGATCATCAACCGGGCCTGGGCAGAAGGCTGGGTGCCGC
>JBOHCP010000695.1:0-3157 GCA_050698875.1 Streptosporangiaceae bacterium
GGTGGGCTCGCCGCGCAGGAACGTGGCGACCACCTGGCCGGGCAGCCTCATGCCCGCGAACGGGGTGTTGCGGCTGCGGGAGGCGTGCAGCGCCGGGTCGACCACCGAACGGGCCTGCGGGTCGTAGAGGACAAGGTTCGCCGGGGCGCCTGGCACGAGCGGGCGGCCGTGCACCGGAGCACCGTCGTCGCCCGTGAGCCGGCCGATGACGGCCGGGCGGAGTGACATCCGGTCGGCGACGCCGGCCCAGTCAAGCAGACCGGTCGCCACCATGGCCGCGTGCACCACCCGCAGCGCGGTCTCCAGGCCGGTCATGCCGAACGCGGCCGCCTGCCACTCGGTCTCCTTGTCCTCGACCGGGTGCGGCGCGTGGTCGGTAGCGACGCAGTCCAGGGTGCCGTCGGCCAGGCCCGCCCGCAGCGCATCGACGTCGGCCCGGGTGCGCAGCGGCGGGTTCACCTTGTAGACCGGGTCGTAGCCAGCCGCCAGGTCGTCAGTCAGCAGCAGGTGATGCGGGGTGACCTCGGCGGTCACCCGCCAGCCCTTGGCCTTCGCCCAGCGGATGATCTCCACCGAGCCCGCCGTGGACACGTGACAGACGTGCAGCGCCGAGCCGACGTGAGCAGCCAGCAGGCAGTCCCTGGCGATGATGGCTTCCTCGGCGACCGCTGGCCAGCCGGTCAGCCCGATGCGGCCGGATACCTCGCCTTCGTTGACCTGGGCGCCGTCGGTGAGCCGCGGTTCCTGCGCGTGCTGGGCGATCACGCCGTCGAAGGCCTTGACGTACTCGAGCGCCCGGCGCATCAGGACCGCGTCGGATACGCACCGGCCGTCGTCGGAGAACACCCGGACCCGGGCCGCGGAGTCCGCCATCGCGCCAAGCTCGGCGAGCCGGCTGCCCGCAAGGCCGGCGGTGACCGCGCCGACCGGGCGCACGTCGCAACGGCCGGCTTCCCGGCCCAGCCGCCAGATCTGCTCCACCACGCCGGCGGTGTCCGCGACGGGGTCGGTGTTGGCCATCGCGTGCACCGCGGTGTAGCCCCCGAGCGCGGCCGCGGCCGTCCCGGTCTGCACGGTCTCGGCATCTTCGCGGCCCGGCTCGCGCAGATGGGCGTGCAGATCCACCAGGCCGGGCAGGGCGATGAGGCCGGCCGCGTCCAGTACCTGCGCACCGGCCGGGCTGAGGCCCGTGCCGATCTGCGTGACCACGCCGTCGCTGATCAGCAGGTCCGCGGCAGCTCCGCCGAGGGGCCGGACATCCCGGATCAGCCAGGCCGGGCCCGCGCCTGCCATCAGGCCACCTCGGCCGGCTGCTCGGCCGGCTGCTCGGCCGGCTGCTCGGCCAGGCGGACGCCGGCGCCGCCCGTCTCGCCGGCGTCGACGGCAACGGCGCCGCCGAGCAGCAGGTACAGCACGGCCATCCGGACGCTCACCCCGTTTGCCACCTGTTCCACGATCGTCGAGCGCGGCGAGTCGGCAACCTCGGCCGCGATCTCCACGCCACGGTTCATCGGGCCAGGGTGCATGACGATCGCGTGCTCGGGCAGCAGGGCCAGCCGCGCGGCATCCAGCCCGTACCGGCGGCTGTACTCGCGCACGGTCGGGAAGTACGCGGCGTTCATCCGCTCGGCCTGGACCCGGAGCATCATCACCACGTCGGCCTTGGGCAGCGCGCCTGACAGGTCGTAGCTGACCTCGCAGGGCCAGCTCGATACCGCGACCGGCAGCAGAGTCGGCGGCGCGACCAGCATGACGTCAGCGCCGAGCGTGCGCAGCAGCAGCACGTTCGACCTGGCCACCCTGCTGTGCAGCACGTCGCCCACGATGGCGACGCGCAGCCCGTCGACGCGGCCGAGCCGGCGGCGCATGGTGAACGCGTCCAGCAGCGCCTGGGTGGGGTGCTCGTGCGTGCCGTCCCCGGCGTTGACCACGCTGCCGCGCACCCAGCCGGCCAGCCGGTGCGGCGCGCCGGATGCCTGGTGCCTGATCACGACCGCGTCGGCGCCCATGGCCTCGAGCGTCTGGGCCGTGTCCTTGAGGCTCTCCCCCTTGGCCACGCTTGACCCCTTGGCGGAGAAGTTGATCACGTCCGCGGACAGCCGCTTGGCCGCGGCCTCGAACGAGATCCTCGTGCGGGTGGAGTCCTCGTAGAACAGGTTGACCACGGTGCGGCCGCGCAGCGTCGGAAGCTTGCGGATCGGCCGGTCGGCGGCACGGGCCAGTTCCTCGGCCGTATCCAGGATCAGCAGCGCGTCCTCCCGGCTCAGGTCGGCCGCGGAGATCAGGTGACGGTTCATCGCGCGCCTGCCAGTCCCAGCATGACCGCGTCCTGACCGTCGGTCTCTGTCAGCAGCACCTGGACCACCTCGCGCTGCGAGGTCGGCAGGTTCTTGCCGACGTAGTCGGCCCGGATCGGCAGTTCGCGGTGCCCCCTGTCGACCAGGACGGCGAGCTGGACGGCCCGCGGCCGGCCGATGTCTCCGAGGGCGTCGAGCGCCGCCCGCACGGTCCGGCCGGAGTAGAGCACGTCGTCGACGAGCACCACGATCTTCCCGTCCACGCCCGAGGCCGGAACCGCGGTGTGCCCCAGTGCCCGCGCGGGCCGCAGCCGCAGGTCGTCGCGGTACATGGTGACGTCGAGCGAGCCAGCCGCGATCGGCAGCCCCTCGACCTGCGACAGCCCGGCGGCGAGCCGCTTGGCGAGCGGCACTCCCCCGGTCGGGATGCCAAGCAGCACTACGTCACTCGCGCCGTCGGTGCGCTCGAGGATCTCGTGGGTGATCCGGGCGAGCGCGCGGGCGATCTCCGCGGATTCGAGGACGACCTTGCCGTCGGTCAGCGGCGCCGTGCGGGCTAGCCGCTGACCAGTGTGTGCTCCGGGCCTGGTCAGAGCGCCCGATCCGGGCGCTTCTGACATGTCGGTGGCCTGGTCCGCGCCACCCGAGTAGACAGCATGCGTCACAAGGACCTCCTTTCCCGCCTCACCGGACGGGGCTTAAAGGACGTCTGTCCGGCCCACCGTACCAGCCAGGCACCGCAACCGGCCGACACGCCGGTAGTCGCGGCGGTTCTCGGGCCGCGGCAGCAGGGGCGAATTGATCCGATTGTCCGGCATGCCGGTCGCACGCAGCCGGATGGGAGTGAGTTTGCTATGGCC
>JBOHCP010000696.1:0-3156 GCA_050698875.1 Streptosporangiaceae bacterium
GTGTGGGCCAGCCGGACGGTGCTGGACGAGCCGCTGCCCTACCATCCGCTCGGCCTGCCGCAGAGCTGGTATCCGGACGCGGCCGCGGCGGAGCTTGGCATCGACCTGACCGCGCAGCCCGGCTACGCCGAGATCCTGGCCGCCCGCGCCGACCGGATGGCCGTGATGCGGCGCGTCGTGGCCGACCTGACCGACAGCGGCCTAGGACGGCTGTGCCGGCGCTCGCCCGCTCCCGGATACCCGGACGAGGAACGCACCGTGGCCGACTGCCTCGCCGTGGTGATGGACGAGGAGATCGAGCACTACCGGTACGCGGTCCGCGACCTGGCCGTGCTGGCAGCCCGATAGCCGCGACGGTCGCCGCTCCCTCGGGTCGGCAAGGCAGCGCTACCCTTCTGGCGTGGATGCCACCGCCGCGCGACCGCATCTGCTCCGAGGTGGTCACCCACCGGGCGGATCGAGAGCCGCACCCGTGGCATCCCCGGCTGGCACGAGGTCGGCAGGGACCATGTCGAGCGGATGCGTGCCGAGGTACCGCGGCTGACCATGGACCGGCTCACCGTTGATGCGCTGGAGCCGGCCGAGGACAACTTCCGTCAAGTCCTCGATTACATCGCGGCATGAGCTGGCTGATCAGGGATCACGCCCGGCTCCTGGGCCGGTGATACACGGTGCCGCACCCGGTGCGCAGTGCGTGTGCCCCCGATGTGCCTCGGCGGCCCAGCCCGGTACACGACGTTTCACGCCGCGGTCCAAGCATCGAACAACGGCGGGCAGCAGGCGCCTTGGGCGGAGATCACAGGGCACGGCCGGGCGCAGACCCCAGCCGACCGTGGGCCGCGAGACTACGACAGCCAGAACTTCTCCACCGCCGGCGCGTTCGGGACGGGCTGGTCGTCGATCCTGGACATGAAGGTCACACCAGGGCTCACCGACGCTGCCGGCAATACCGACACCGTCGTCATCACTTACCCGGACGGCAGCCAGGTCGGGTTAGGCGAGAACTACGACGGGTCCTTTGCCGCGCCGGAGGGCCCTGCCAGTCATTCCGTGCCCGGACAACACCTGTTGCCGGAGTCCCGCCTGATGCTTTACACCGGTCAGGCCGTGATCCTGGCGGGCACTGTCGTCACGGTGGCGGCGCTGGTGGTGCTGGCGGGCCGCCTGCCTGCTGACGCCCAGATGCCGGGCGATGTCCCGCCAGCCGATCCCCAGCTCCGCCGCGCGGTCGGTCAGCGCCGTCAGTTCCGCCTCGGCGCGCATCGCCGAGCTGGTCACCACCTACGCCACCCTCAACCACCGCGACTTCACCGTCGTGCGGCCGCGCCACGCCGGCGCGTTCGAGCTGCTGCCCTGACCGCCCGCGGTGGGATGCTGGCCGCATGCCACCCGCCCGGCGCTGGCTGGCATTCCTCTCAGCCGCCATCGCAGTCGCTGCCGTGCTGGCCGTGGTGCTGCCGACCGGGATGGCGTCGGCGGCAGGCGCTCCCGCGGCCGGGACTCGCGTCGGGGCCTCACACCCAGGAATGATCTTCACCGTCGAGCCTTCCCGGCTTGTTCTCGCAGCTCAGGGTCGGGGTGAAGGCTACCCGCAAGCCAGGTTCCCAGCAGGTACTTGCTTTGCCGCAGAAGACACCAGCGACCTTGCCGATGCAGCTACGTGCGGCGGCGAGAGTTTCACCGGCAGCACCAAAGTGCTCCTGGCGAGCGGCGTCGCCATCCCGATCGCCAGTCTGAACCCCGCGACAAGGTACTGGCCACCAACGTGAAGACCGGAAAACGCAGGCCGAGCCTGTCGCCGCGGTGCTCGTGCACCACGACACCGACCGTTACGAACTGCGCGTGCACACCGCGCGGGTTAGCGTCGTAATCCAGACCACCAGCAGTCACCCTTCTTCGACGGGACTACGGCCACCCTGGTGACTCATGTCAAGATGCGCGCGTAGCTTGATTCGTTGAATCATCTTTAAATGCACGCGTGGTTGTCAGTTTTGTGATGGGTCTGGTCATGGCTGTCCGAGAAGTTCCTCGACAGTGATGAGCTCGTCGCAGCCAGGACATGTGCCGCCGTAGCCGAGCCGGCGGCAGGGCCGGTTGCAGTCGTGGCACCACTGGTCCTCGTAGCGCTGGTCGCAGTCGTCGCACTGGTAGATGCTGGCCTGCCGGCGGGTCATCCCGGCCGGAGCGGCTGCCGGCACTGGCCGGGCCGGCTGGCGGCCCCGGTATACGGCCTGCCGGCAGGCTTGTGAGCAGTACAGCTGGCGGCGGACCCTGCGGAAGCTGGCGGCGCAGGCCGGACATCGTGATGCCGTCACGTCATCGTCACGCAGCGGGATCATGACGCGGCCCGGGCCGGGACTGCCGGCTTGCCGCGGGCGGCGGCCTTGCTGGTAGTCAGCGTCAGCAGCTGCGCGGTGAGAGCCTGGATGTGGCGCTGGATGGCGGCGGGGTTCAGCCCGGCGCAGGTATCGTTCATGATCGCCTTGTCCTCCGCGCAGACGCCCTCGTGGCGCCCGGCCCGGCGGTGGGGGTGGCCGGCTTGTCGTACCTCCTGGTGACCTTCGCGCCGTCGCGGACCTTGGAGATGAGCTTCTGCCGGGGCAGGAAGTAGTTGGTGATCTGCGACTGCGCCAGCCAGATCTGGTTCAGCAGCACCAGCTCGGCGGGGGTGTCGTAACGGTGGTAGCCGGCCACGGTGCGGACCACCGCCCAGTTCTTCTGCTCCACGTGCGCGCCGTCGCTGGAGTTGCCCGGCCGGGACCGGGTGAAGGTGACTTTCCGCTGCTCACACCAGTGCAGCAGGTGGTGATTGATGAACTCGCTGCCGTTGTCGGAATCCACGCCGAGGATCGGGAACGGCATCACCTTGCCGATGTCCTCCAGCGCCTTGATCACCCACTTGCGGGCCTTGCTGGGCACCGACCGGTTCTCGGTCCAGCCGGTGGCGATGCCGGTCACCGTCAGGGTGCAGGCGTGCTCGCCGAGGGCGTTGCCGCCCTCGTGGCCGACCAGGACCGGTCTCCACGAAGCCCCGGGTGGGGCGTCGCGCGGGCGCGAAATGTCCGGGCTGGTGCGGCCGGGGTCGCTGCCGGCCGGTGGTTGCGGCGGGCGGATCGGCCTGATGCGCTGGCGGGGCGTGCGTGCGGCTGGGAGGCT
>JBOHCP010000697.1:0-3154 GCA_050698875.1 Streptosporangiaceae bacterium
GTCACCGGATGCGAACATCACGGGCACGCCACGCGCAGCAGCATCGATGAACGCGGGATCCAGCGAGTGCACAGCCGCCGCCTGGCTCGCGGCGGGGCTGGTTGGGTCGCTGATGAAGTCGTTCTCGCCGTCGCCAAGGCTCACCGTGATGATGTCGGCCAGGTGCTGGTCTGCGATCATCTCGATGGCCTGGGCTACCTGTGGCCAGCCCTGCATGCCGATGGTTTCCGGCACCGGCGGGCTGACGAAGATTATGTTCGCGTAGGGCGCCATCGAGTGGATCGCCTCTGCGTCGAGCCGATCCTCGCCACTGCTGCACTCGATCTGGCAGGTCGCGGTCGGGTTCGTCGGCGCCGGGAGCGCCATCTCGGTGATGTTCGCCGGCGGCAGGTCCATCGCCGTGTCGTACGTCGCCATCGACGCCGTTAGGCCGCGTCGGGGTTGGTGACTATGTAGGCCACGGTCACGCCCAACGCCGTCGATCCCCCGCTTCCAGAGGTCGTTGACGCCGTAGTTGATGATGTCCTCCTGCGGGGTCGGATCCGGGAAGCGCAGTCTGAGCGACTGTCCGGCGGCGATTTTCGCCTCGATCGCGTTGTACGTCGCTGTGGTCGCGGCGATCCGCACCGCGGGCGGCGGGACGTCCGAGGATTTGCCGGCCAGTGCGGCAGCGCTTGCCAGCGCCGGACCTGCGAGTGCCGTGCTGGCTAGTAACAGGCTGCCGACAGTGGCGACGAGAAGGGGCCTAGCGACCATGGTAGGTCCTGCATGAGAAGAGTTGCCGGGCTCGCGGCTTTGCCATTGATCATCCGGCTACTCCACAAGACGCTAGATCAATGCCCGATGCCCGACATGTCCCGAGATCGGATAGCGGCGCGTGCCCGATGGTGCCGACACGCAACTCCTGACCATGCTCGACGCTCCCCGCGGTCGGTGACGGACAGGTCAGTGACCGGCCGGGCTTGCCTGGCCGGTCCCGCTGCTGCCCGGGCACCTCGGAGGAAACCTAGTCGTCGATCTAAGGCGCCCATGCAAGACTGCGGCGTGGTCGTCTCTAGCTACATCACTCCGAAGGCACGCAAGGGCAGCCCAAGCCGCATCGAAGGCCGCGGCCTGTTCGCGGTCGAGCCGATCGCCGTTGGCGAGCTCGTTGCGATCAAGGGCGGTCACATCGTGACGACCGCTGCCGTGCGGTCGCTGCCGGATCGCCTGCAGAACTCCGAGATCCAGATAGCCGATGACTTCAGCCTGGTCGCAATGGAGGAAGCCGAGTACGAGCCGGTCATGCTGTTCCTCAACCATTCCTGCGAGCCCAACGTGGGCTTCGGAGGCAACATCGTCCTGGTCGCCATGCGCGACATCAGCGCGGGCGAGGAACTCACCACCGACTACGCGCTGATGGACGACTGCGACGGTGCGATGGAATGCCGGTGCGGCACGCCCTCGTGCAGGGGCACCATCGGAGGACGCGACTGGCAGCGCGCGGATCTGCAGCGCAAGTACGGCGGCTACTTCTCCGCCTACCTCCTGAGCCGACTGGCCCGCCACCAGGCTGCTGACTGAGCCGGCTAGAGCCGACTATGCGCGAGCCCAGCTATCTCAGGGTCCCTGAGCACGAGAGTGCGGACTCTCCATGGGTCTAGCCGACGTCGGCGGGGATACTCCAGCGCCAGACCCGCGACCTTACCGTCGTGGTCGGAGACCACTTCGCCGATTGCCTCACCCGCTGCGAAGGTGAGCGGGACGTCCACCACGGTGTAATCACCGGACCGCCGGGCGGACGGGGCACCCATCCGCTCGAAGCTGCCAGCCGATCCGACGACGTCAGTCCAGGCGAAGTAGGACTGATCCCGGCCGAAGGCCGCAGAACTGCGTTGCATGGCCCGGCGGAGCGGGTTAGCCTACGGGGGCCGCCGCACGGCGCGGCTCAGCTGCCAGGGAAGGAGACGCGATGTCCACTCATCATCAGGCGCCTCCGGCGACTGGCCGATAGCCGTCCCGGTAGTGCCTCTGCTCAGCAGAGGAATGGCATGACTTCACAATCAACTTCACAGTCAATCGCGGGCGGCCGGACAGACGACATCCCGGCCAGCTTCGACGACCGCACGATCTTGACCACCTTCCTGGACTACGCCCGCGACACCGTGCACGCCAAGTGCGCGGGCCTGTCGGATGCGGACGCCCGCCGGGCACCATTGCCTGGCTCGCCGCTGATGACGATTTCTGGGCTGGTCAGCCACCTGCGCTGGGTCGAGAGCTCGTGGATCGAGCACAAGCTGCTCGGCGGCACGATCGACCCACCCTGGACCGAGGACGATCCCGATCGCGAGTTCCGGATCGCTGTCGAGATGCCGCTCGCTCAGTTGCTGGCGGAATACCGGGCGGCGTGCGCACGGCACCGTAACCTGGTGGCTTCCCTGGACCTGGACACCCCGTCCCAGGGCCAGCTGGGTTGGCGGACTGAGCCGGTCACGCTGCGCTGGATCCTGTTCCACCTGACCGAGGAGACCGCCCGGCACAACGGCCACATCGACATCCTCCGCGAACTCGCTGACGGCGTGCGCGGAAGCTAAGTGCTCTGGCACTGAATTTCGGTGACGTATCGAGGTCAGTCTGCAAGCGCCAGCTCGGGTTCGTGGGCGGCTATGCGCTGGAGCAGGTCGTTGAGGTCGGACCGGGTGAACTTCCACTGGAACGGCGCTGCGGCCTGCTGGTAGTAGTCCTGGAAAGCCAGCAGCGCCTGCCCGGCTTCGGCGAGGCTGGCGAAGTCGCTCGGGCGGAGGATTTTGCGCTGGATGACAGAGAAGTAGACCTCCGCCTGGTTCAACCACGATGCGTGTACCGGCAGGTGAACCAGGCGCAGGGTCGGCCAGTCGTCCTGCAGTCGCCAGGCGGCGGCCTGGCCGCGGTGGCTGGAGCCGTTGTCCGCGACCCGGTACACCTGGCGGGCGGAGGCATACGGCTGGGTGGTCATGACCTGGGCGACGAGCCGGCCGGACGGCTCGATCCCCGTCTTGGGCTCGCACCGGCCGAAGACCTTCGCGCGGTGCACGTCCGAGGCCGTCAGGTACTGCAGCGCGCCGCCGCGGGCTCGCATAAAGGTCCGGCACTCCTCCGGCCTTGACAGCGAACGCCGGGTCGCGTGGGAAGATCC
>JBOHCP010000698.1:0-3151 GCA_050698875.1 Streptosporangiaceae bacterium
CCGCGATAGATCCAGACCTTGACGCCGATCCGGCCGAAGGTGGTGCGCGCCTCGTAGAAGCCGAAGTCGATGTCCGCTCGCAGCGTGTGCAGCGGCACCCGGCCCTCGCGGTAGAACTCCGACCTGGACATCTCCGCGCCGCCGAGGCGGCCCGAGCACTGCACCCGGATGCCCTTGGCGCCGCTCTTCATGGCGGTCTGCATCGCCTTGCGCATGGCCCGGCGGAACGACACCCGGCTGGACAGCTGCTCGGCGACGCCCTGCGCCACCAGCTGGGCGTCGATCTCGGGGTTCTTCACCTCGAGGATGTTGAGCTGCACCTGCTTGCCGGTCAGCTTCTCCAGGTCGCCGCGGATGCGGTCGGCCTCGGCGCCGCGGCGGCCGATCACGATGCCAGGCCGCGCGGTGTGGATGTCCACCCGCACCCGGTCCATGGTTCGCTCGATCTCCACCTTGGAAATGCCGGCCCGCTCCATGCCACGCTGCAGCAGCCTCCTGATGGCGACGTCCTCAGCGACGTAGTCCTTGTACAGCTTGTTGGCGTACCACCGGCTCTTGAAGTCGGTCGTGATTCCTAGCCGGAACCCGTGCGGGTTCACTTTCTGGCCCACTAGCGGGTCCTCTCCCTGCGTCCGGCGACCTGGCCGGACAGGCCACCGTCGGACACGATGACCGTGATGTGGCTGGTGCGCTTCAGGATCCGGTAGCCGCGGCCCTGCGCGCGCGGCCGGAATCGCTTCAGCGTCGGTCCCTCGTCAACCCAGGCTCGGCTCACGACGAGCGAGCCGGGGTCGACGTGGCTCTGCTGGCCGGCGTTGGCGATGGCGCTCGCCAGCACCTTGCCGACAGGGTCGCTCGCCGACTGCGGCGCGAACGCCAGCGTCGCCTGCGCCTGGTCGGCAGGCATGCCGCGGATGAGGTCCACCACGCGGCGGGCCTTCCGCGGCGTGACGCGCACGTACCGAGCCTTCGCCTTAGCTTCCATCTCCACTCGCTCCCGTGCTCGTTGTCTGTGTTACCTGCGGCTGCGCCGGTGTTACCTGCGGCTGCGCCGGTCGTCCCGCACGTGGCTGCGGAACGTCCTGGTGGGCGCGAACTCGCCGAGCTTGTGCCCGACCATCGACTCGGTGATGAACACCGGCACGTGCTTGCGCCCGTCGTGCACGGCGATCGTGTGGCCGAGCATCGCCGGCACGATCATCGAGCGGCGTGACCAGGTCTTGATGACGTTCTTGGTGCCCTTGTCGTTCTGCACGTCCACCTTCTTGATCAGGTGGTCGTCGACGAACGGGCCCTTCTTCAGGCTACGAGGCATCGCTGGCTGCTCCTACCGCTTCTTCTTGCCACGCCGACGGGTGATCATCTTGTCGCTGGGCTTGTGCGCCCGCCGAGTGCGACCCTCCGGCTGCCCCCAGGGGCTGACCGGGTGCCGGCCGCCTGAGGTCTTGCCCTCGCCGCCGCCCATCGGGTGGTCGACCGGGTTCATCGCCACGCCGCGCACGGTCGGCCGGCGGCCCTGCCACCGGCTGCGGCCGGCTTTGCCGAGCTTGACGTTGCCCTGGTCGGCGTTGCCCACCTCGCCCACGGTGGCCCGGCAGGCCGCGTCCACCATGCGGATCTCACCCGAGGGCATCCGCAGCGTGGCGCGGTCGCCCTCGCGCGCGAGCAACTGCACGCCGGAGCCTGCCGACCGGGCGATCTTGGCGCCGCCGCCCGGCCGCATCTCGATGGCGTGCACCACGGTGCCGGTCGGGATGTTGCGCAGCGGCAGGCAATTGCCGGTCTTGATGTCGGCGCCCACGCCGTTCTCCACCCGGTCGCCCTGCTTGAGGCCCACCGGGGCGAGGATGTAGCGCTTCTCGCCGTCCGCGTAGTGCAGCAGCGCGATCCGCGCGGTCCGGTTCGGGTCGTACTCGATGTGCGCGACCTTGGCGGGCACGCCGTCCTTGTCTGCCCGGCGGAAGTCGATCAGGCGGTAGGCGCGCTTGTGCCCGCCGCCCTGGTGCCGCGCGGTGATGCGGCCGTGCACGTTGCGGCCGCCGTTACCGTGCAGCGGACGCACCAGCGACTTCTCCGGCTCGCCGCGGGTGAGCTCGGAGAAGTCCGAGCCACTCGCGCCCCGCCTGCCGGGGGTCGTCGGCTTGTACTTTCTGATCGGCATCTGGGTAACGCTCCTTGAGATCGCCGGCTAGCTGACCGGTCCGCCGAATTGCTCAATCCGGTCGCCAGCGGCGAGGCTGACGATTGCCCGCTTGGTGTCCGGCCGCTTGCCCCAGCCGAACCGGGTGCGGCGCCGCTTGCCCTGCCGGTTGGCGGTGTTCACGCCGGTCACCTTGACGTTGAAGGTGGCCTCGACGGCCTGGCGGATCTGGGTCTTGTGCACGCCGGGGGCGACGATGAAGGTGTACTTGCCGTCGTCGGCCAGCCGCAGGCTCTTCTCCGAGATCACCGGGCGCACCAGGATGTCGCGCGGGTTGACGATCTTGTTCACTGCTTGCCCTCCGGCTTGCCCGTGGTCCTCGCGACGAACGCGTCAAGCGCCGCCTGGGTGAACACGACGTGATCGCTGACGAGCACGTCCCTGGTGTTGAGCTGGCCCTCATCGAGGACGTGCACGGTGGGCGCGTTGCGAAGGCTCAGGCGGGTAACGGAGTCGCCGGAGCTGATCACGACGAGCACGTGCGCGGCCGCCCCGGTCACCGCCGTCAGCGCGGTCAGCGCGGCCTTGGTCTTCGGCGTCTCGCCCGTCACCAGCTCGTCCATGACATGCACCCGGTCGTGCCTGGCCCGGTCGGACAGCGCCCCGCGCAGCGCGGCCGCCTTCATCTTCTTGGGGGTGCGCTGGTCATAGGACCGCGGCTGCGGGCCGTGCACGACGCCGCCGCCGGCGAACTGCGGCGCCCTGGTCGAGCCCTGGCGCGCCCGGCCGGTGCCCTTCTGCCGGTATGGCTTCCTGCCGCCGCCGCGCACGTCGCCGCGGGTCTTCGTAGCGTGCGTACCCTGCCGGGCTGCCGCCTCCTGCGCCACGACCACCTGGTGGATCAGCGGCACGTTGACCTTCGCGTCGAAGATCTCTGGTGGTAGCTCGGTGCTGGCGGCCGCGGCTGCCTGCTCGGCTTGGCTCACTTCGCCTCACTCCCCACCAGTGCCT
>JBOHCP010000699.1:0-3142 GCA_050698875.1 Streptosporangiaceae bacterium
GTCCGGGAACCGTCATCTCCTCCAGTTCAGCTCCGGTGTACACCGCGAAGACGCCGGGCAGCGCCCGCGCAGCCGAGACGCCGACCGAGAGCACCCGAGCGTGCGCCAGCGGTGAGCGCACGAACGCAGCGTGCAGCATCCCCGGCAGCTTGATGTCGTCGACGTACCGACCGGCGCCCGTGAGGATGCGCGGGTCCTCCGAGCGCTTGATGCTCGCGCCGGTGTAGCGCTCAGCCACGATTCCTGCCATGGTCGCTCCTTCGCTCAGCGCTCACGGTCGCGCTTGGCGGCCAGCAGTACGCCCTCGACGATGCTCTGGTAGCCAGTGCACCGGCAGATGTTGCCGGACAGCGCCTCGCGGATCTGCTGCTCGTCCGCGTCGGGGTGGTCGCCGAGGAGCGCGGCGGCCTGCATGAGGAAACCTGGCGTGCAGAAACCGCACTGGAAACTGTGGGAATCCCACATGGCCTGCTGCAGCGTGCTGAGCGCGCCGTCAGGCGCTAGCCCCTCGACCGTCGTTACCTCGCTGCCGACGGCCTGGACCGCCAGCATCAGGCACGAGCGCACCGGCCGGCTGTCGACGATGACCGTGCACGCACCGCAGGCACCGTGCTCGCAGCCGACATGGGTGCCGGTGAGATTGAGGTCATCGCGCAGAAAGTCCGCCAGCGTCTTGCGCGCCTCCGGCGAGCCCGTGCACGTCGCACCGTTGACTCTCAGGGTGATATCCACCTTCAGTCACCGCCTCTCGCGGGCGTTGTCCGCGGCCGCACGCAGGCCGCGACGCACCAGGGCGGCCGCGACCTTCTTCCGGTAGTCCGACGACCCGTGCAGATCGGCTGGCGGGTCGATGTCCGCGGTCGCCCGGCGGGCCGCCTCATCGAACAGCTCGGTCGAGGGCAGCTCGCCGACCAGGAAATCCTCCGCCTCGGCGGCTCGGACCGGAACATCAGAGATGCCGGCAAACGCGAGCCTGGCATCGCTGATCGCGCCGTCCGAAAGCGCCAGTGAGGCCGCCAGGCCGACAATGGCGAAGTCACCGTGGCGTCGGGTGACCTCCTGGAAGCTAATCCCCGTGCCCGGTCCTGTGGTCGGGAATCGCACCTCCACGAGGAGCTCGTCGCTGCGGCGTGCCGTCGTGAGGTAGCCCTCGAACCAGTCCGCCGCCGGGATGACCCGCTCGCCTGTCTGGCCACGCACCACGAACTCGGCATCCAGCGCTCGCGCCACGGCCGGGAGCTCGGCGGCCGGATCGGCATGGGCAAGGCTGCCTCCTATCGTGCCGCGACTCCTTATTGCCTCATGACCGATCAAGGGCAGCGCTGCCGCAAGCAACGGCAGGGTCTCGGCCAAGGTCTCCGATTCCTCGGCCACGTACTCCCTTGTCATAGCGCCGATCGCCACCCAGCCAGCTGTCGCCGACACCCCGGACAGCTCAGCTATCCCGTTGATGTCGATGAGAACCGCCGGGCGGGCCAGCCGCAGCGCCAGCAGCGGTATCAGGCTCTGGCCGCCGGCCAGCACGCTCGCCTCGTCACGATGCTCAGCCAGCATTTCGACAGCCTCGGAGACGGTCTTCGGCGCCTCGTAGGCAACGGGAGGCAGCTTCATCGGCGCGGCCCTTCGGTCTGACGGTGATTGACAACCATGGCGACGGCGACCACGGTCCCCACGCTAGAGGTTCCCGGGCCGGACCGGGCCTGCAGGCGCCTTGACAGATCCTTCTTTGTTTAGGAAACTATTTCCCAAACTGAGAAAGGAATCATTCATGGAGACGCCCACGTTCACGGTCGCCGCCTTCTACCGCGACCCCAGGGCGGCGCTGGAGTGGCTCGCTCGCGCCTTCGGCTTTGAGATCACGATGGCCATCGACGACCCCGACGACGATCCGCGCAACGTCCACTACGAGATGGCGATCGAGGGCCGGGGCCGGATCGTCATCGGCGGCGAGTGGGCCGACTGGACGCGCAGCCCGGCGTCGATCGGCGGGGTCAACACCCAGAGCACCCGCGTCGATCTCGTGCGCGACATCGACGCGCACTGTGAGCGGGCCCGGGCGGCAGGCGCCACCATCGTCGCCGAGCCGGAGGACCAGTTCTACGGCGACCGCACCTACCGGGCCGTCGATCCTGAAGGCCACGTGTGGACGTTCTCCCAGCACGTCCGCCCTGTCAGCCGGGCCGCGGCCGAGGAGGCCAGCGGCGTGACGATCGAGGCTGCCAACTGGGCGTGAGCGGCGCGGCCGCGACGGCGTCCGTCCCCGGCCCGCTCGATCGCACCCTGGCCGCCCTTGCCGACCCGGCACGCCGCCACGTGGTGGACCTGCTGCGCGAGCGGCCGCGCCGAGCCGGGCATCTGGCCGCCGCGCTCTCGGTGAGCCCGTCGGTCATGAGCAGGCACCTCAAGGTTCTGCGCGACAGCGACGTGGTCGAGGAGTTCAGCCCGGGGTTCGACGCCAGGGTGCGGATCTACACGCTGCGCGACGGGGCCACCGCCGAACTGCGGTCATGGCTCGAGGCGGTGGAGCGGGGCTGGGCTGAGCAGCTCACCGCGCTGAAGGCTCACGTCGAGCGTGGCGTATGACCTCCCGGGTCCTCGTGGCGCTGCGGATCGCGGCACCGCCCGTCCGGGTCTTCGAGGCCTTCACCGCAGAGATAGGGGAGTGGTGGCGGCCCAACGGCCTGTTCCCGTCGAGCCGCCGCCCCGCCGGTCGCCTCGCCATTGAGCCCGGTGTCGGCGGGCGCGTCACCGAGACACACGATGACGGCGAGGTCGTCGAGATCGGGCGGATTGTGGTCTGGCAGCCGCCGGACCGGCTTGTCTTCACGTGGCGGCCGATCTCATTCGGGCCTGACCAGGAGACGGAGGTGCACGTCGGCTTCGAGCCCGTTGCGGAGGGCAGCCGGGTCGTGGTCGAGCACCTCGGCTGGGGCGCGATACCGCCGGAGCACGCCGCCCGTCACGGCTTCCCCCTCTTCGCGTTCCAGCAGCGCCTGGCCGAGTGGTGGCGCGACCTGCTGAGTTATCTCGCCGATCGCAGCGCCGGCCCTGCCGATCGGAGACCGCGCTGATGAGCCAGACGCAGAAGATACAGGCGCCGGTGCGGCACCCTGACCGGTTCTTCATCGGCGGTGAGTGGGTG
>JBOHCP010000700.1:0-3131 GCA_050698875.1 Streptosporangiaceae bacterium
GCTGATGTAGCACTCCAGCTCCTTCTTGATGCCCGGGATGCTGACCGCGAGCCGGGCCGCCGGCTTCAACCCCAGCGACGACTAGTTGCCCGACCACCTGCCCATGGTGCTCGACGTCGCCGCGCTGGCACCGCTCGCCGCCCAGGCTGAGCATCGCCGCGCCATCGCCGAGTTCCACGCCCGTCACCTCGCCGACCAGCAAGCCCGCATCGACGCGCTACTGACAGAAGCCGTCGCCGCACTCGCCGATCTGCTCGGCGCACCAGGCTCCGCGGCGCCATGCACCTGCCAGTGCAGCCGAGCAGAACCTCACCAGCCCTAACACCAGCGCCACGCCTGCTGCCCGACTGACAACATCCCCCGCGGCAGCAGGCTCACTGCTGCCCACCCGATACCGGAGCGGGCGCTGCCGGTCCTCTTGCACCACCCAGACCCACAGGCCGCCAGCCTCACCAAGACATGCCGTCGCGTGAACAGGCAAACCTGCCAACTCATGCACGAACAGCGTGGCCGCTAACAAGTGGCCGAGGGCACGCTACGACATAGCCCAGCCAAGATAACCCAGTTGCAGGTGACTGCACGATTAGTCAGCTGCCAGATGCCAGGATTGGGCGGGTGACCTCCCTCGATCTTCAGCAGTGGCTGCGGGCGCAGTGCGGTGAGTATTTCTACGACCTGCGCGGTGTTTTCAGGGTCGCTGGCAGTACGCAGTGGCCCTTGACAGCACCAGATGCTGCCGACCTTGAGGCACAGCTCCGAGATCACGGACACTTGCTTCCGCTGCCGAAAGAGCCCGCGGCCCTGGCCAACGTGCTCGAGGTCAGCATCGTTGACTTCCTGCTTGACCGAATCGGCGCAACCGGTGGCTCGTTGACGGCCACGAGAGGCGGCGAGCGTTTCTATCCTGATCTGGAGGTCAGCGGGCCCGCGGTAGATGGCAATTACTACGCCATAGATATCAAGGTGGCCCAGCGCAAGATCCCCAAGAAGAAGAGCGCTGCGCCGACGCAGACGCAGAGTCGCATCACGCTGTACACCGGCAATACCTACTTCGCATACCCGACGCTGCACTGGCCGGGGACCTTCCGGCCCTTCGCCGACTACGCCCAGCACCTCGACGTTCTCGGGATCTACACCCTCAACAGCGGCAGTGCCTCCCGCGTCGATGATCTGGAGCTGGTCGTCCAGGAGCCGTGGCGGATCGGCAGCCGGAAGCGGTCCTCGACCACCCGCGAGTACATGGGCGCTGTTCTCGGTCTGGATGACCTGCGGGAGGGCCAGGGAGAGTTCAAGACCGCCGAAGAGTTCTACAAGTTCTGGCGGGCATTCAATTTCCGCATCGGCGGCACCGTCCGCAACCAGCTCAACAAGCTCCTGGCCCAGCAGAACCAGAGTCCATCCAAGGCCTAGCCCGTCGCCTTCGCCCCGTTCGGTGCGTCGGGGCGTCTCCGTCACAGGGTCATGCCATCCTGGCTGGCATGGCAGACCGACCGGTGGGGATCTCCCTGTTCTCGGGGGCAGGCGGGCTTGATCTTGGCGTCGAGACGGCAGGGTACCGGGTCGCGGCCGCGGTGGAGCACGACACCGACGCCGCCCTCACGATGGAGAAGAACTTCCATCATCTGGCCTCGCCGGTCATACGCCGCGACATAATGCAGGTCCCGACGAAGGAGATCCTGGAGCGTGCCGGGCTCAAAGCCGGCCAGCGTCCGGACCTTCTCGTGGGCGGGCCGCCTTGCACGCCATTCTCCAAGTCCGGGTTCTGGCTGGAGTGGAAGCGCGCTGGACTCGACCCCGGCGCCAGCTTGCTGCAGGCCTATACGCGCGTCCTGGCTGAAGCTAAGCCACGCGCCTTCATCCTGGAGAACGTCTACGCGCTGACATACGACAACAAGGCCAGCCGACCCGCCTATGAGCGCCTGCTATGCGAGATCTCACATGCCGGCTACCACTTCCACGCCAAGGTCCTTAACGCCGCCGACTATGGCGTACCTCAGCTCCGGCCACGACTGTTCGTCGTTGGAAGCCGCACGGGCTCCCCGCTCCCTGACCTGCCAGAGCCGACGCACACCGGCAGGTGGGAACGGCGGATGTCCCGTGGCGGCACCAGGCCGCATGTCACGGCCGGGCAGGCCCTGAGCGGGCTGAAGACCGAGCCGGAACACGGGGAAGTCCTGGGCGGCCAGTACGCCCGCCTACTTCCAGGGGTCCCGCCGGGCGGCAACTATCTGCACTACACGGCCGAGCGCGGCCACGCCGAGCCTCTGTTCAAGTGGCGCAGCCGGTACTGGTCGTTTCTCCTGAAGCTAGACCCTGAGCGGCCGTCACCCACGATTCAGGCGCAGCCCGGCCCGAACGTCGGGCCTTTCCACTGGGACAACCGCCGGCTTCGGGTCGGCGAGGTCAGGCGGCTGTTCACCTTCCCCGACGAGTTCGACCTCGTAGGCACCCGAGCCAGCATCCAGGCGCAGCTAGGCAACTCGGTGCCGCCGCTGCTGGCCGCGAAAGTAGCACAGTCCGTCATCGCAGCGCTCCACCCCTAGCCGACTCATTTCCGACGGATCGGGAGACAGGCAGCGAGACTCTGCCCAAGGCCATCGCTCCGGTCGGATTGATGCGGAATCAGATCACTGCTTGCGGCACCCCCAGCTGACGGGCAGTGACTGAGTCGGCGCGGCTAAGACCCGATGAGCGGCTCACGAGCCGACTCGCGATCGGCAGCGCACTCAGGTTCCTGGCCAGGGCCACGATATGGTGACTGCCGTGCCGAAGCGCACCGCCGTCGCCTGGGTCATCGCCGACCCCGCCCCTGTCACCCAGAACAGTTTCCACCGCGCGCATGCAGGTGACCGTTGCTGGCTCGAAGGCTGCAACTGCCTCTTTGACCCTGGCGAGCAGATCGCCTACACAGCCGAGATCGGCGACCGGAAGCCTGTCTGCGCCAGCCATGCCGAGCGAGCCTGACGAGACCGTGAGGAGCCCAGGCCCGGGCGTCGTCTTTGCTGCGCCGGCCACCCCGGCGCCGGCAGGGCGCAGGAGAGACGAGACCGTCTGGCAGTTCCTGGAGTGCAGCAGAGAGCCTGCCGCTGCCGACACCCGCGCCCGCTGGGACGCCTGGCTCGCTCGCCTGC
>JBOHCP010000701.1:0-3130 GCA_050698875.1 Streptosporangiaceae bacterium
GGACTGGTGCCTGGGTATGAGCTGAAGCTGAACTCTTATGACCTTGGCGTGGATATCGAGCTGTATGACGCGGTGCAGCGGCTGCGGTTTGAGCACCCGGAGGTCGCCGTCGTGGTGCTGACCAGCGGCAAGGACAAGGTGTTCTGCGCTGGGGCGAACATCTTGATGCTGGCCTCCTCCCCGCACCCGTGGAAGGTCAACTTCTGCAAGTTCACCAACGAGACGCGGATCGGGATCGAGGACGCGACCGCCTGCTCGGGCCAGAGGTGGCTGGCGGCGCTGAACGGGACGGCGTCTGGTGGTGGCTACGAGCTCGCGCTGGCGTGCGATCAGATCCTGCTGATCGACGACCGGTCCTCGGTGGTCTCGCTCCCGGAACTGCCGCTGCTGGGGGTGCTGCCCGGCACCGGCGGCCTGACCAGAGTGACCGACAAGCGGCACGTGCGCCGCGACATTGCGGACTACTTCGCCACCAGGGCCGAGGGGATCGGCGGCAAGAAGGCGGTGGCGTGGCGGCTGGTGGACGCGGCCGTGCCGCGAGCCAGCTGGGCGGAGACGGTCGCGGCGAGGGCCGCCGAGCTGGCAGCCGCAGGCGAGCCGTCAGCCGGCCCTGGGATCGAGCTGACGCCGCTCCGCAAGACCCGCAGCGACTCCGAGATCGCTTACCCGCACATCACGGCCCGGCTGGACCGGGCGCGGGGCGTGGCCGACATCACGATCAGCGGCCCGGACATCGGTGCGCCCGCTGACGTGGCTGCCCTGCATGAGCGGGGAACGGGGTTGTGGTCGCTGGCGGTCGTCCGGGAGCTGGACGACCTGGTGCTTGACCTGCGGACCAACGAGCTTGAGCTGGGCTCGTGGGTGCTGCGCAGCCGCGGGGACGCCGCCCGGGTGCTGGCCCACGACCGCGTCCTTTGGGCCCACCGGGGCGATTGGCTGGCGAACGAGATCATCCACTACTGGAAGCGGACGCTGAAGCGGCTGGACGTGACCAGCCGCAGCCTGATCGCGCTGATCGAGCCTGGCAGCTGTTTCGCCGGGTCGCTGCTTGAGGTGGCGCTGGCCGCCGACCGCAGCTACATGCTGTCCGGGCTGACCGGGGACGCCGCGGACGCGGGCCCCGGCGCGGCGCCCGCCGCGGTGACGGTGGCCGAGATGAACCTCGGCCCGCTGCCGATGGGCAACGGGCTGACCCGGCTTCAGACCAGGTACTGGGGCGATGAGGCCGGCCTGGCCGCGGCGGAGAAACAGGCCGGCGAGCCGCTGGCGGCCGGCGACGCCGAGCGGCTCGGGCTAGTCACCTTCGCGCCCGACGATATTGACTGGGCGGATGAGGTACGGATCGCCATCGAGGAGCGGGCGAGCTTCTCCCCGGACGCGCTGACCGGCCTGGAGGCCAACTACCGGTTCGCCGGGCCGGAGACGATGGAGACGAAGATCTTCGGCCGGCTGACCGCGTGGCAGAACTGGATCTTCACCCGGCCGAACGCGGCCGGGCCGGACGGCGCGCTGCGCCGGTACGGCACCGGGCGGCGCGCCGGGTTCGACAGGAAGCGAGTGTGAGCCGAGATGACCGTGACACCGGATTACACCGAGAAGATCCCGAACAACGTCGACCTGCGCGAGGACCGGCGGCTGCAGCGGGCGCTGGAGTCCTGGCAGCCCGACTTCCTGAACTGGTGGGAGTCCATGGGCCCGGCGCTGCCCACCCGCGATGTGTACCTGCGGACCGCGGTGAACGTGGGCCGGGAGGGCTGGGCGCACTTCGGGCACGTGCCGATGCGGGACTACCGGTGGGGCATCTTCCTGGCCGAGCGCGATCCCGGCCGGCTGGTCGGCTTCGGCGAGCACCAGGGCGAGCCGGCCTGGCAGCAGGTACCGGGGGAGTACCGGGCCGACCTGCGCCGCCTCATCGTCATCCAGGGTGACACCGAGCCCGCGTCGGTGGAGCAGCAGCGCAACCTGGGCGCGACCGCGCCGAGCCTGTATGACCTGCGGAACCTGTTCCAGGTGAACGTGGAGGAGGGCCGCCACCTGTGGGCGATGGTGTACCTGCTGCACGCCCACTTCGGCCGCGAGGGCCGGGAAGAAGCCGAGGAACTGCTGCACCGCAACTCCGGCAGCCTGGACTCGCCGCGGATCCTCGGCGCGTTCAACGAGGAGACCCCGGACTGGCTCAGTTTCTTCATGTTCACCTACTTCACCGACCGGGACGGCAAGTACCAGCTCGGCACGCTGAAGGAGTCGGCGTTCGACCCGCTGTCGCGGACGTGCGAGTTCATGCTGAAGGAAGAGGCCCATCACATGATGGTGGGAACGACGGGCGTGGACCGGGTGGTCGAGCGCACCGCCCAGCTCATGGTGGAACGCGACACCGACGACGTGACCGGGCTCGGCGCCATCGGGCTGCCGCTGATCCAGCGCTACCTCAACTTCCACTACTCGGTGTCGCTTGACCTGTTCGGCGGCGAGACCTCCACCAACGTCGCGAACTACTACACCGCGGGGCTGAAGGGCCGGTGGCTGGAGGGCCGGCGCAAGGACGACCACCGGCTTGCCGAAGACGGCATGCTGGTGGACGCGCTGGTCGACGGTGAGATCGGGCAGACCGAGGTCGCCGCGCTGACCGGCCTGAACACCGACCTGCGCCGGGAGTACATCGCCGACTGCGCCACTGGTGTCAGCCGGTGGAACAAGATCCTGGAATCCGCGGGGCTGCCGCAACGGCTGGCCCTGCCGCACATCGCGTTCAACCGGAAGGTCGGCGCGTTCGCCGCCATCGAGGCCAGCCCGGCCGGCGAGCTGATCAGTCCGGCGCAGTGGCAGCAGCGCAAGGCCGGGTGGCTGCCGACCAATGTCGACAAGACCTACGTCCGATCCCTCATGCAACCGGTCCACGAACGCGGCAAGATTGCAGCCTGGATCGCGCCGCCCCGCAACGGCATCAACGGCCAGCCGTTCGACTACGACTACGTCCACCTCGCCTAGACCGGCCGGCCAGGATCGGAGTGCACTGGCAATGGCGCAGCGGCTGAACGCGTGCGAGTACCTGCTTGACCGGCGGCTGGCCGCCGGGGACGCCGACCGCACCGCGCTGACCGGCCAGGCCGGCGACCTCACGTATGGCCAG
>JBOHCP010000702.1:0-3130 GCA_050698875.1 Streptosporangiaceae bacterium
CGGCGAGCCGCCGCAAGCAGACCTCGGCGCGGACGCCGACGCTGCTGCGCCGGGCGTGGCGCAGTCACCGCCGCTCGCGCCGCTACCGGACGTGTCAGACCTCCGGCCGCGCCAGGACGAGGCGGCTGCGGGCGAGTCAGACCAGTCGGCTGCCGTCGCACCGGGCTCAACCGGAGCCGCGACGGGGCAGGTCCGGGGACCCGGCTACCGGGGACCGCGCTATCAGGGCTTTCCGCCGCGATACGACTCCGACGCAAGTGCGGGCCGGTCATCCGCGCGGCGGGCGGTCGCTGCGGACGACGACGAGTACGGCGCTGACGTCGGTGCCGAGTCGGCGCCGGCCCCGAAGACGCACGTCGCCAAGCTGAGCCGGTCGGCCCGGCGGCGGACGCAGAGCGGCTGACCACCCGAGGGCGTGCGCGGAGGAGTTCCCTGGCGCATGCCGCGCTGCGCGTGTCGGTGCCGTGCCGCACACTCGGGTATGTGCGGATAGCACTGGTAGCGGGAGCCGGCCCGAGCGGACTGGTCCGCCCGCTCCGCGAGGACGGGACACCGGCCGGGCCGGCCGACCGGGTGCCAGACCTGACGGCTGTGGTTGCCGCACAGGAGGCCGCCGGCCAGGTCCGGTGGGTGTGGCGCTCGGGACGGCTGCCCTACGCGCAGCTGCTCCGGTCCGGCGCCCGGGTCAGCCGCTGCCACGACGTGGAGCTCGTCGGCTCGCTGCTGCAGGCACGTGACGGCCAGGCCGGGTCGTCGGTAGCGGGCAGCGTGGGGCGGCGCCCGCCTGGCGAAGCACAGCCGGACAGCACCGAGCCGGCAATGCTGCCGTTCGACACCGATCATGGCGCGGAGCCCGACCAGGCCGAGCAGCTGGCGGCGCTGATCACGGCACACGCCGACCAGCTGGCCAGGATCAGGGCCGATCCTGACCCAGCTAGGTTCGGCCTGCTCGCGGCCGCCGAGTCGGCCGGTGCGCTGGCGGCCGTGGAGATGTCAGCGGCAGGCCTGCCGTGGCGAGCTGACGTGCACGACCAGCTGCTCACTGGTCTGCTCGGTTCGCGTCCCCCGATGACCGCCGGTCCCGCCCTGCGCCCGGCCAGGCTCGGCGAGCTGACCGGGCGGATAACGGCCGCGCTCGGTGCCGCCCGTCCGGTCAACCCGGACTCGCCGGCCCAGCTGCTGCGCGCGCTGGCGGCCGCGGGTGTCCAGGTGCGGTCGACCAGATCCGCGGTACTGCGGCAGATCGATCACCCGGTTGTCCCGCTGCTGCTCGAGTACAAGGAGCTAGCAAGACTGCACGCCGCGAATGGCTGGTCGTGGCTGGACACGTGGGTCTCGGGCGGCCGGTTCCGGCCGAAGTACGTCGTCGGCGGCGTGGTGTCCGGCCGGTGGGCCTCGCGCGGTGGTGGCGCGCTGCAGATCCCGAGGGTGTTGCGGCAGGCCGTCGTGGCCGACCCTGGCTGGACGCTCGTCGTGGCCGACGCGGCTCAGCTCGAGCCCCGGGTACTGGCGGCGCTGGCCGGTGACCGGCCATTTTCGCAAGCCGCCGCCGCCGGTGACCTGTACGAGGCGGTCGCCGCGGCGATCGGCGGCGACCGCAGTCAGGCGAAGGTGGCGTTGCTGTCGGCGATGTACGGCGGTACGGGCGGCGACGGCGGGCAGTCGCTGGCCTTGCTGCGCCGAAGGTTCCCGCAGGCCGCCGCGTTCGTCGAGAGCGCAGCGCGGGCGGGCGAGGAAGGCCATGTGGTCAGGTCTGTCCTCGGCCGGACCTGCCCGCCGCCGTCGCCCGCTTGGCTGGCGCTGACCAGCGAGTCGGGTGATCCGGATGAGGCGCGGGACCCGGCCGCGGGCGCGGCCAGCCGAGCCCGCGGCCGGTTCACCCGGAACTTCGTCGTCCAGGCCAGCGCCGCGGACTGGGCGCTGGTCCTGCTGGCCCTGCTGCGCGCCCGGCTGGCAACCGTGACGTCGTCGGCCGGCGTGCCCGCTCCCGGCCGGTCAGAGCTTGTGTTCTTCCAGCACGACGAGGTCATCGTGCACTGTCCGAGTGAGCATGCGGCCGAGGTCGTCGCGGCAGTGCAGGCCGCGGCGGCGGGAGCGACCAGGCTGGTGTTCGGCGCGACAGACGTCAGCTTCCCGATGACGACGGCAGTCGTCAACTGCTACGCCGACGCCAAGTGAACAAGCCGGATGGCGCGTAGTAGATCGTAACGAGGATCTTGCCAGGGTTCACGGTCACCGTGTTGTAGTAGGGCGGCGCGGGCGCGGGGCTAGTAGGGCAGCAGCACTTCGTGAGGCGCGGCGTAGCACTTCGGCGTGCTGCGGGACGGCCGCATCGTGATCATCGGGAGTGTGACAGTCCTGACAGGTCACGCTGCGGCCGCAGTGCGCAGCACAGGGGAGATCGACCCGGCCGGGTGGCAACACGGGTTTGACGAGATGTTCGCCGAGGTGCTGGCGCCGGCGTTCTTCCGCCGCGAGCCTAGGCTGCGGGCCCGGGCCTTACGTGCTCGGCCTGTCCTCGGGGCTGGAGCGCAAGAACGCGTGGACGCTGGCGGATTTCGCCGGCGAGGCGACCCCGGACGGGATGCAGCGGCTGCTGAACGCAGCGGTGTGGGACGAGGACGAGGTCCGGGACGCGATGGGCCGGTATGTCGCCCGGTACCTGGGCGATGCGGATGCCAGGCTGATTGCCGATGAGACCGGGTTCGAGAAGACCGGCGTGCATTCGGCGGGGGTGCAGCGGCAGTACACCGGGACGGCAGGGAAGGTCACCAACTGCCAGGTCGGGGTGTTCCTGGCCTGCGCGGTGCCCGCGGCCGGGACCCGGGTGCTGATCGACGGGGAGCTGTACCTGCCGAAGTCGTGGACCGACGATCCCGGCCGGTGCGCCGCGGCGGGCATACCGGAGGATGCGAAGTTCGCGACCAAGCCGCAGCTGGCGAAGACGATGATCGAGCGGTGCATCAAGGCGGGGCGGCCGTTTTCCTGGTGCACCGCCGATGAGGCCTACGGCGACAACGGCAAGCTCCGCCAGTGGCTGGAAGAGCACAAGATCAGCTACGTGGTCCCGGTGGCCTGCGACCACCGGGTCCCGGCCGGCGCCGGCCGGGTGATCCGGACCGATCAGCTC
>JBOHCP010000703.1:0-3128 GCA_050698875.1 Streptosporangiaceae bacterium
TGCCTGGCCTCGGCGCTGCAGCCGGCGCTCGGCGTCTCGGAGGGCGCCGCCGGCACCCTCTATCAGGTCGTCGTGCTGACCAACACGTCCGCGTCGACCTGCAGCCTGTACGGGTACCCCGGCGTGTCTTTCGTCACCGGCATCGGCGGTCAGCAGGTCGGCGCGGCGGCGCGGCGCGACCTGCTCGTTCCCAGTGCGCTCGTGACGCTGCCGCCCGGCGGCCAGGCGAACATGCTGATCGGGCTCCACGACGCCGGCAACTACCCCCCGTCGCAGTGCCAGCAGGCCAGCGTGAACTGGTTGCGCATCTACCCGCCTGGCGACTACGGCAGCGTCTACGTCCAGTACCAGGCGCAGACGTGCGCACGCCGGGCCGAGGTGATCTTGTCAGTGACCGCGGTCCGGACGGGCGCGGGCAGCGCCTCGTCCTGAGCCCGGCGTGCGACCACGGCCGGAGTCGCGCAGTAGGGTGCTGTCGTCATGCCTAGCAGTCACGCGTCCAGCCGGATGCGTCCCGTCGGCCCGAAGCGACGGCGCGCCAGGGTAATCGCGGTGCGCGGGGCTATGTGCGGGCTGGCGGTGCTTGGCGCGAGCCTCGCGGCCGGCTGTGCCGCCCCGCCCCCGCGGGCAGGGCCCAGCATCAAGCTCAGCTCGGCCCAGGTCACCCAGCCGAGCGCCACCGGAGTCACCGATGTCTACGTGGACGTGCAGAACACCGGCCCGGCCGACGATCTGATCGGGGCGCGCGTCAGCGTAGGCGGCCACGTGACGCTTCGCTCCCCCGCCCGCTCGGACGTCACGGCCATGCACACCGTGAGCGCCATCGCGATTCCGGCCAGAAGCTCCGTCGGGCTGGATCCCAACGGGTCGCACCTGCTCGTGACCGACGCGGGCAAGATGATATCGGGCCGGGAGATCACCGTGACGCTCCTGTTTGCGCACGCGGGCGCGATCTCGGTGCCGGCCATGGTGACCAACCCGGCCACCGGCGGTTCCAGCTATTTCCTGAACTAGCGCCGGCCCGATGCGGCCTACGACGGCCGGGCAGTTGCCGTCGCGGGTGGTCGCGATATATCGTTTTGGTAAGGATAGTGGGCGCAGTGCCACGGAGGGGCAGATGGCATCTCAGCCGAGTTTGCGGATCGGGGATAGAGACCGCGAGGCGGTCGCCGCGGAGCTGCGCGAGCACTACGCCCACGGCCGGCTGACACTGGCGGAGTTCAATCAGCGCCTGGACGCGGTGTTCAACTCCAAGACGCAGCGTGACCTGAGCCGCATTACCAGCGATCTCCCCCACGTGCGGCCCTACGATAGGCCACTGCCGAGCTCACAGGTCGGTCAGCCGCACCAGCTCGCCAGCCGCCCGCCGGCCGATACGCCCGTGCGCTCCTCCCCGCAGAGTGACTGGCAGCGCGGACACCACCGCCATCCCGGCGGCCTCGCCGCCACCTTGCTTGCTGCGCTCGTCGCCTGGCTGCTCGTCTACAACGTGATCCTGGTCAGCCTGAGCTGGCCGCTGGCCGGCCGGCTGGGCCTGCTGGTCGCCATCTTCACCGTGATCCGCGGCCTGCTGCGGCGGATCCTGGGCGGCCGCCGCGGCATGGCCGGGCGCGGCTGCGGGCGACGCCGGTAACCCGCTCAGCTCCCGGTCAGCGTCCGCAGCGGAACGACTAGATAGCGGAAGACGGCCCGGTTGCCGGGAACACCGACGCCACCGCCCGCGGCCGGGGCTGCCAGGTGGTGGGAACCGGCCCCGTTCCCCACGTCAGCAGCAGCTGCGCCGGGCGATTCGGGCTGCGCCTCGCCGTCCCCCGGCAGCCACGTGATGAGCGCCGGCCGGGCCGGGCTGGTGAACTGCAGCCGGATCCGGTCGGCCGGATGGCCATCGACCCGGGCGGCGTGGGCGGTCATCGCCGCCGCGGTGAGGCCGTCAAGGAGATAGTGCGGGTTGAACGAGATCACCTGATCATCGCCGGCCAGCCGGCCGGGGACCGTCTCCACCGCGCGCGCTCGCCCGGCGGACTGGGCCTCGATCACCACGCCATCCCGGCGGAACGCGAGCTGCACCGCGGCACCACGGTCCGCAACGAGTGACACGCGGCTGACCGCCTCAGTGAACGATCCGGCCGGCAGCTCCGCGCTGGCCTCAAAGCCCGCCGGGAACCGGGCCTCGTACCGGATGAACTCGGCCCCGATCAGCCGCGCCGTCAGCCGCCGCCCGGCGCCTTCGAAGCAGATCACCCCGTCGGCCGGACCGGCGCCGACCCGCTCGGGCTGGCCGACGGAGATCGTGACCGGCTTGCCTGGCGTCATCATCGTCCTGGCCACCTCGGCCAGCGTCCTGGCCGGCACGAGCACGGACCAGCGCGTCTTTGGATCGACCGGATCCCAGCGGGCGGTCCGGACGGCCATCCGGTAACGGTCGGTCGCCGCCAGCGTGAGGGTCGGGCCGTCGACATCCAGGCACACCCCGGTGAGCATGGGCAGCGTGTCGTCGCGGCTCGCTGACGGCACGACCTGTGCCGCGGCGGTGGCCAGCAGCCCGCCGTCAACCGTGCCCGCTATCGCGGGCACGGCCGGCAGCTCCGGGTATTCCGCCAGCGGCAGCGACACCAGCGCGAACTCGGCGCTGCCGCAGGTCAGCGTCACCATTCCGGCGGTGGTGCTCACCTCGACGTCGGCCGGCGGCAGGTTCCTGGCGATCTCCGCCAGCAGCGTGCCCGGAACCAGCGCGGCGCCGGGCTCGCCGACATCGGCCCGTACGGCGGCTCTGGCGGACACCTCATAGTCGAAGCACGACAGCCGCAGCTCGTCGCCCTCTGCTTGCAGCAGCAGTCCGGCTAGCACCGGAACGACCGGCCGGGCCGGCAGCGCGCGGGCGACCCAGGACACCGCCTGGCCCAGGACGTCGCGCTCGACCCTGAACTTCACTGCATCCCCCCGCCCGGCCTGCGGTTCGGCTTCGATCGTGCCATGCCCTGCCGACAGTGCACGCCGCGGCGCCGGGCGGGGGGTGCACGACAGCTTTGTTGGAGATGATCTTGCCCGAGCCTGGTGACCTTCGGGTCTGAGTCGCGGTGTCTGTCAGATGGCTGCCCGAAGCCCGGCGAAGCGGCTAGCAAGCTTGG
>JBOHCP010000704.1:0-3123 GCA_050698875.1 Streptosporangiaceae bacterium
AGACACCGACAGCCCAGCCACGCTCGCGCTCGTCGGTGTAGATGTGCCGGAGCATCGACAGCGTGCCAGGCTCGCTCGCGGCAGCGCCGAGGCCCATGACGGCCCGGCCGGCGATGAGCACGCCGATGTTGGGCGCGGTCGCCGACAGCACCGACCCAAGGCAGAAGATCACAATCCCGATGATCATGACGCGCTTACGGCCGAACTCGTCACCGACCATGCCGAAGCCGAGCATCGCGCCGGCGAAGGTCAGCGCGTACGCGCCGACCACCCACTGGAGCCCGGCGACGCCTGCGTGCAGCGTGGTCTGCACGTTGCCCAGGGCCACGCTGACGATCGTGTTGTCCAGGAACGTCAGAAACAGGACGACACAGAGCACCGCGAGCGCGAGGGAGCGGCCGCCGTACCTGACGGTGGCGGCTTCGCCCTCTGGCAGACCTATCCGGCTAACCACACGACTCCTATGCCGACTGGCACGCGACTGGCAGACCTGTCGTCTTGCCAGCGTTCTCCAGGGAAAGCAGGCCGCAGAAGCTTGACACGCCCACCTTCCAACTGCCGTTCTCGAAGACCGCAGTGCCCGTCTGGCCGGTCAGCGCAGGCGTCCCGCTGATCAGAATGTTATACTTTACGGTTGCCTGGGTTGGTGAATTTACCGTGACATTTGTTACTTTCGCCGAGGCCTGGGAGGCGAGGCCGCCCCCGGCCTGGGCCTGAATAATCGACTGGAACTGCGAGCCGTCCTGCAGCAGGCTCACCCGCTGGCTCGTCGGTGTCTGGGCGCTGAAGAACGCCTCCCAGTTCGCGGTGATCTGGCTGACCGCGTTGCCGGTGGCGGTCGGGGACACCGGCGCTGACGTGACGGGCGGCTTGGACGTGCTAGGACTGCTCGGACCGCTGCTTCCGCAGGCAGTGACCGTGACTGCCAGTGCGACGATCGCGAAGCTGCCGAGAATGTGCGGGATCCGCCGATGAGGGCTCATGCAGCTATCCTCCAACGATCTCTCAGCCGATGGCATACCACTTGCAACCGATCTTCTCGCACTTGTCGGCCGGCTAGTTAGCCCCGGGCTGACGCCCATGTCATGCTGAACGTGTGTCCGAGCACGAACTGTCCGCGCGCGGCACGGCCACTTCCGACCTCGAAGCCCTGCGCGACCGGATGCGCGAGTTCACCGCCGAGCGCGACTGGGGCGGCTTCCATGACCCCAAGTCCGTCCTGCTCGCCCTCGTCGGCGAGGTCGGCGAGCTGGCAGAACTCTTCCAGTGGCTGCCCGCAGCCGATGCCGCCAAACTCGGCCGGTCGGAGCCGCTACACGCCAGAGCCGGCGAGGAAATGTCGGACGTGCTGCTCTACCTCGTACGGCTGGCTGACGTGCTGGACGTTGACCTCGCCGCGGCGGCGAACGCGAAGCTCACCGATGCTGCCCGCCGCTACCCCGCGGGCGGCTCAGGAGACTGACGATCGGCAGCGCGTTACGTCCGCTCTGCGCCGTGTGGTCCGCGCTACCTGACTCCCCAGAGAGACGCCAGGTCGCGGTCGACGCTGGCCGCGAGCGGCGCCGACGGCACGAGCACGGGCCGTGGCGGCGCGGCGTCGGCGAGTTCGCAGTGGGCGAGCGCCGCTTTGTCGAGGAACCGGCTCAGCTGGGCGTAGCTGTGCCGGTCGTCAGCGCCGCGGCGGTGATGATGCATTCGCAGCGGGGCGTACAGGAACAGCCGGTCACGCGCTCGGGTCACCGCGACGTAGAACAGCCGCTGCTCTTCTTCGAGCCCAGCGGCGGTGGTGAGCGCCATGTCGCTGGGCACCGCCCCGTCGACGAGCTGCGGCAGGTGCACGACCGGCCACTCGAGTCCCTTGGCCGAGTGGACCGTCGAGATGATGAGGTAATCGTCGTCCAGCCGTGGCCGGCCAGCCAGGTCGGACGTCGACACCGGCGGGTCGAGCGCCAGCTGCACGAGCGCGTCGTGCAGCGACGGGCTGCCCGCGGCGGCGTCCGCAAGCCGCTCCAGGTCCGCGCGGCGGGCCGCGGCGTCGGCGTAGCGCGCCGTGAGCGGGTCGCGCAGCGCGGCCAGGATTGCCGCCGCCCGCTCCGCCGTACTCGCCAGCTTCGCCGCCCGCTCCAGCTCACGGATCGTGGCTCCCACGGCCGCCGCCAGGCGCCGGGGCAGCACCTGCTCGGCCTCAGGCCAGCGTCCGAACGGCCGCGGCCCGGCGATATCGAGCGCGTCGATCAGCCGCCGGGCGAGCATCGGGCCGATGCCCTCGTGCAGCCGCAGTAGCCGGAACCAGGCCAGGTCATCGGCCGGGTTCGCGATGACGCGAGCGGCGGCGAGGAAGTCCTTGACGTGCGCGGCCTCGGTGAACCGCAGGCCGCCGTACTTGACGTAGGGGATGCCGCGCGCGGACAGCTCGATCTCCAGCAGGTCGCTGTGATTCGCGGACCTGACCAGTACGGCCTGCTCGCAGAATCGCAGGCCGGCCTCGTGCTCGGCGAGCACCCGCGCGCAGATCTCGCGTGCCTGGGTCGCCTCGTCGTGGCAGCGGACCAGCATGGGCGGCTGGCCCTGTCCTCGCTCGGCGGTCAGCGCCAGCTCCAGGCCGTCGTACTGCGGGCGGATCACATTGGCCAGGCGCAGCACCGCGTGCCGCGACCGGTAGTTGCGGGACAGCCGGATCACAGTCAGGTCGGCGAAGGTCGCCGACAGCACGCGCAGGTGCGCTGGATCGGCGCCGCGGAATGCGTAGATGGCCTGCGCGTCGTCGCCCACGCACGTCAGACCCGCACCCTCCGGCCGCAGCAGCCGCACGATGTCAGCCTGGACGGCGTTGACGTCCTGGTACTCGTCGACCAGCACGGCGTCGAACAGCCCGCGCAGCGCCGGGCCGGCCGCCGCGTCGGCGAGCGCGGCGCGCCAGAGCAGGAGCAGGTCATCGAAGTCGACCAGGCCGTGCCGGCGCTTGTACGCGACAAAGTCGGTGAACAAGTCGGCCAGCTGACTAGCGAACGGCGCGCACCACGGGTAGGCGGCGCGGAGCACGTCGGACAGCGCGGTGCTGGTGCTGACGCAGCGCGAGTAGATCTCCGCGCACGTCGCCGCCCGCGGCGTGCGGCGGCCGGA
>JBOHCP010000705.1:0-3121 GCA_050698875.1 Streptosporangiaceae bacterium
GCCGACCGGTTCCTGGCCGAGTTCGTCGAGAGGTCATCGACCGCCGAGTTGCGGATCGCGGTGGGCATCGCATCGTGCGCGACCCGCTCTGCGACCGGACCAGGCCGTAGCATGCGACAGATCCTGCTGCCGATCGACCCGCCCGAGCAGGCCGAGCGGGCGCGCTCGGCGGGACGCTGGCGTGACGCGCCGGTCATCGCGGGCCTTGGCTCGCGGCCGCTGCCGCAGGTGCTCGCCGACGTCCTCGCGTGGCGGATGCGGACGGCCGGCGACGAGCCGAATGAGACGACATTCCACGGCGTGCCGACATTCCGGCTCGGCATCCCGGTGCCGGCAGCGGACCTGCACGCATGGGCGCTCGGGCTGCTCGACGACGCCGCCCTAGCGCACTGGCTCTGTGCGTGCCTGGCGCTGGACTGGTACCGCGTTGTGCACAGCTGGCCGATTAGTGATCCGCACGTCGTTGTCTCCACGCTCGGTCTGCTCCATCCCCTCGGCAGTGGCCTGAGTCAGCTGGACCGTGACACTGACGGACCGAGGCTGGCGCTTTGTGCTGACTGGCCGAGCCGCCTGGCCGCCGGACAGGTCCGGACGATTCATGCGGAGGCTAGGGCCAGGCTCCGCCAGGCTGGCTGGCTGGCAGTGCCTGCACCGCCAAGGCCCGTGGACGGCACGCTGATCGCCGCGGCCCTGGTGCCACGAGTGCTCGGCTGGCGCCAGGTGATGCAGAGGCTCACCAGGCCACTGAGTCGGCAACCCGAGGAGAGCAACTCGGATCAGCCCGAGGCTGACCCCGGTCCCGACCAAGACGAGTTCACAACCTCACTCCAGTCCCCCAACCTCGCAGAGGAACTGTCATGAACGCACAACGGACTCTGATCAAGGCCGACCTCACTCCGCTGGCCGGCGCCCGCTTCCAGCCCACTGGCTTCCCTGACCTCGGGGCGGCTGAGTTCGACGGGCCTGACGACACCCGGTCGCTGCTGGTCGAGTCCGCCCAGTCGATGGCGAACCGGTTAGAGGCGACCACGTGGGACGAGGCGCATGCCGACCAGCCGGAAGAACTGGCGGCACTGCCCTACGTCCGTATCATCAGCCGGGACGGCGAGTTCCTGTCGTCGAGCCGCCTGGAGGCCCACCGGCTGGCCTCTGCCTACATCATGGAAGGCATCGTGGGCACGGAGGTCGGCGAGGACTGGATACGGGACAGGCTCGGGCTAGCCGCTGGTCAACCGCTCGATTACCGGGCTGTGGCCCGCGGCTGCTTCCGGCTGGACCCCGTGTCGCTCGTGCACGGCGTGTTCTTTGCCCGGAAAGGGACGAAGAGCAAGCCGTGGCCGTGGCAGCCCAAGATCGCCCGGGCCGTCACAAGCTTCATCGAGGCCTATCAGGTCCGTCCGGTGGTCAGCGGCGGGGTGAAGCGCGACGTGGTCATCAACGAGGTAGCGGCTGGTGACACGGCCCGCGGGTACGGCACGGTCCCGCACCACCGCGTCGAGTACACGGCAGAGAAGATCACTGCCTACTTTGCCATCGACCACGCGCAGTTCCGCTCGTACGGGCTATCGGACGCGGCAACCGCGCTGCTGGAGGCACTTGCCGACTTCGAGATCGGCTCACTGCTTGACGGCGGACTGCGGCTGCGGACCGCCTGCGATCTCATTGTCCGGGACGTCGTGGGTGTACGGCCGGATACTCAGGACGCGGCGAGTCGCGTCAGCAAGCTAGCGGCGGACTGCTCAGCGGAACTCGATCCGGTGACGGAAGTTGCCTGGTCGGGGCGGGGCAAGTGAGATGGCGACGACCATCGCGCTCCGGTTTCCGCTGGGGCTATATCACGCCACGCCATGGGACCGTAGCGTCAACGAGGGGGCGATCGAGTGGCCCCCCTCCCCATGGCGATTGCTGCGTGCCCTGGTAGCCACGTGGTACACGCGCTGGCCGGACCTGCCGCCCGCCGCGATCGATGGCTTGTTGGAGACGCTCGGAGATCCGCCCTGCTACTCCACGCCACCGACCTGGCCCGCGCACACGCGGCACTACCTGCCTGATCTGAGGCACCGCAAGGGCGCGCCCGGCGGAACGGACCTGACGCTTGACCCGTTCCTGCGTATCGAGCCGGATGCCGCAGTCCTGGTCCGCTGGGACGCCGACCTGGACGAGGAGCAGCGATCGGTGCTGGCCAAGCTTGTCGAGTTGCTGCCCTATCTTGGCCGGGCAGAGTCGGTCTGCGAGGCCCGGTTGCTCGACCAGGACCCGGAGCCTGACGAGACGTGGTGGCGGCCGGGAACAGAGGGTAAGCAGCGTGCGCGGCTGCTGGCAGCTGCGCGCCCGATCGCCAGGTCGCAGTTGGAATTGTCTACCGTCGACGTGCGCAAGAGCCGCCGAACCGTACCCCCCGGCACGACATGGGTCAGCTACGCCATTGAGCCATCTCCGTGGCGCCGGGCCCTGCCCAGGCACCGGGCGCACGAGGTGACGGCGATCCGGTTTTTCGTTACCGGACCAGCGCTGCTCCGGGCGGCCAACGGCATCCTTCTCGCCGATGAGGTGCACCGACAGGTCGGCCATCGTCTCGCGCGTGCTGGCGTGACCGATGCGCGACGGCAGGCTGTCATGGGCAGCAACGGCGCGGCAACGCACCATCGCCACGTGCACTGGATCCCCGTTGCGGACGGGACTCAGCCCAGCGGCCCCGTTTCCTCCCTGGTTATCTGGGCGCCCGGCGGGCTGGCGACAGACGAGGTCGCAGCCGTGATGAGGGTTCATGATGCATCGGGGAAGCGCGGCGGCGAGGAAGGGTACGAGATTCGCGGCTTCCCGCCAGTGGAGTTGCTGTTCCAAGCGGCAGGGACGATCGAGCAGGTCGCGCCCGAGCTGTGCGGCCCGGCGCGCCGATGGCGCAGCAGGACCCCGTACTTGCCGGTCCGGCATCGGAAACGCGAGCAACTCGACGACTTTGTGGCTGCGGATGTTGCCGCGGAGCTTGGCTATCGGGACCTGCCGGCCGCGAAGGTGACCGGGGCCGATCAGTTTGACGGACTGCCCGACCGGTGGGCGCGTGCGTACCGGCGGTACCGGATGAACGAGCATCTCGGCAAGTCGCGGCCTGGTCTTGGAC
>JBOHCP010000706.1:0-3120 GCA_050698875.1 Streptosporangiaceae bacterium
CAGGGCTGTACTCGCGTGCCCGGGACGCTCGCGGCCACCGAGTCGTGGCCGCCGAACGCCGGGCTGGCGCGGCGCGTTCTCGCTCCGTTCCGCGGCGCCGTCGTGCTGGCGGCGGACTTCGGCGGGCTGCCGTTCCGGCCGGACACCTTCGACCTGGTGGTGAGCCGGCACCCGGCGGACGTGGTGTGGCCGGAGATCGCGCGCGTGCTGGCGCGGGGCGGTGCATACCTGTCCCAGCAGGTCGGGGCGGGTTCGAACCGGGAGCTGACCGACTTCATGATGGGCCCGCAGCCGGTCAACCAGGGGCGCAGCCCCGCGCGCGCGGTGGCCGCGGCTCAGGCAGCCGGGCTCGCCGTCACGATCGTGAGGGAGCAGACGCTGCGGCTGGAGTTCTTCGATGTGGGCGCCGTGGTGTACTTCCTGCGCAAGGTGCTGTGGACCGTGCCGGGGTTCACCGTGGCGGGTTACGCCGAGCCGATCGCGCGGATGCACGCCCACATAAGCGAGCGCGGCTCGTTCGTGAGCCATGCGCCGAGGTTCCTCATCGAGGCGCGCAAGCCGGGAGCGGGGGAGATCTCGTTCGGGGCGCCCCGGCGGTCGCGCGAGACCGCCACGTAGCAGACTGAAGTCGACGGGGCAGTGGCAGGCGCAGGCCAGGGCAGAGGAGGACAGGAATGCCAACCCGCAGAGCGCACACCACCTGGACTGGCGGCCTGGAGGACGGCACCGGCTCGGTGACGCTGGTCAGCTCCGGCATCGGCAGCTACGAGCTGAGCTTCCCCAAGCGCGCAGCCGACGACGCCGACGGCACCACAAGCCCGGAGGAGCTCATCGCGGCCGCGCACGCCGGATGCTTCGCGATGCAGTTTGCCGCCATGCTCGGGGCGGCCGGCGGCCGCGACCAGTCGCTCGACGTGACCGCCGACGTCACTCTCGGCCCGGATCCCGCCGGCGGCTTCCGCATCACCGGGATCGTGCTGACGGCCAACGGCTCGGCCCAGGGCGTCAGCCAAGCGGACTTCGCCAAGATCGCCGCGAAGGCCAAGGCTGCCTGCCCGGTCAGCAAGGCGCTCGCGGGCACCACAATCACGCTCGAGGTCACTGGTCGCTGACGGTCGGCACACGCTCCGGAGACTCGACTTCCCGGCGGGCCGCGGCCGAGCTACGCGCCGCGGGCTCGCCCGGCTAGCTCAGCGTGCTCTGGCTTCCTCGACAGTGAGCTCGGCGGCTGGGTCGGCTTCGAGTCGCTCGTCCGGAATCGGTGCGCCGCTGCGGATCGAGCGGCCGTAGGTGCCCTCGTCGAGCCGCTTGAGGGCGCGGTCGATCGCATCCAGCCGGTTCTGGAACGAGGCGGCCATCGCCTCGTCCATGCCCTGCGCAGTGAGCGGCTGCGCCGAGTCGGCGTAGTCGCCCGGCTCGCCCTCGACCTCGCGGTCGGCCGCGGCGGCGGCCTCGGTGTCCCTGAGCAGCTGTGCGACGTCAGCGCGCTCTGCGGTCAGCCGCTCGCGCGCCACCTTCTCATCCATCTGCCGCCCCCTACCCGCCCTCCAGCCGTCGCAACCGGGCACCTGCCACCCTAGCGCTGGCCGGCTCGCGGCCGGTGCGGACGGGGCCGAGCGCGGTGTGCGTCGACGACATCAGGGCCGAGAGTGCAGCCTGGCTAGCTCGCTGCGGCAGAATGCCGCACGGGGAGGTCCGGCGATTCCGGCTAGGAGATCGCGATCGAGGCTGTCCCGGCGCTGAGCTACCTGGTAGCAGAAAGTGCCGTGCTCGTCGGTCTACGTTCCGTGGCGGCGGTCAGGCGGTGCGGGTCGCCGCGTCGGCCTGCAGGCCGAGCTCGCCGATCGAGGTCTCGCGCATTCTGAACTTCTGCACCTTGCCGGTGACCGTCATGGGGAACTCGTCGGTGACCCGGACGTAGCGGGGGATCTTGTAGTGCGCGATCTTGCCCGTGCAGAACTCCCTGACCTGCTCGGCACCGAGCGGGCTGCCGGGCCGCAGCTTCACCCAGGCGCACAGCTCCTCGCCGTACCGGGCGTCCGGCACGCCGATAACCTGCACGTCCTCGATGTCCGGGTGGGTGTAGAGGAACTCCTCGACCTCTCGCGGGTAGATGTTCTCGCCGCCGCGGATCACCATGTCCTTGATCCGGCCGACGATGTTCAGGTACCCCGCATCGTCCATGACCGCGAGATCACCGGTGTGCATCCAGCGGCCGGCGTCGATCGCCTCCGCGGTCTTGTCCGGTTCGTTCCAGTAGCCGAGCATGACCGAGTAGCCACGGGTGCACAGCTCGCCGTGCCTGCCGCGCGGCAGCACCAGGCCGGTCTCCGGGTCGATCACCTTGACCTCGACGTGCGGGTGCGCGCGGCCGACCGTGCCGACGCGTCGCTCCAGGTCATCGTCGGTGCCGGTCTGGGTGGAGACCGGGGACGTCTCGGTCATCCCATAGCAGATCTCCACCTCCGCCATGTGCATCTCGGAGAGCACCCGCTTCATCACCTCGACCGGGCAGGGCGAGCCGGCCATGATCCCGGTACGCAAGCTGGACAGGTCATAGCCGGCGAAGTCGGGCAGCGCGAGCTCGGCGATGAACATGGTCGGCACGCCGTACAGCGAGGTGCACTTCTCGGCCTGGACCGCGGTCAGCGTCGCGGCCGGGTCGAAGCCCGGCGCCGGGATCACGATGCACGCGCCGTGCGTGGTGCACGCCAGGTTGCCGAGCACCATGCCGAAGCAATGGTAGAACGGCACCGGGATGCAGACCCGGTCGTTCTCGGTGTAGCGGCAGCCCGCGCCGATGAAGAAGCCGTTGTTGAGTATGTTGTGGTGCGACAGCGTCGCGCCCTTGGGGAAGCCCGTCGTCCCGCTGGTGTACTGGATGTTGATCGGGTCGTCGAACGCGAGCGTCGTAGCGCGCGCGGCCAGCGCCTCGCCGCTGGCCGCGATGCCCGTGACCAGTAGTCCGTCCCAGTCAACCGTGCCGAGGTAGATGACCATCTCCAGGTCGGGCAGCTCGCCGCGGACCTCGTCGATCATGGCGTGGTAGTCGCTGGTCCGGAAGCTCTCCGCGCTCACCAGCAGCCTGATCCCGGACTGCCTGAGCACGTAGCTCAGCTC
>JBOHCP010000707.1:0-3118 GCA_050698875.1 Streptosporangiaceae bacterium
GGCGAGGGCCTGAACCTGCAGCGCGCGCACCTCATGGTCAACTATGACCTGCCGTGGAACCCGAACCGGATCGAGCAGCGGTTCGGCCGGATCCACCGGATCGGCCAGACCGAGGTGTGCCACCTGTGGAACCTGGTCGCCGAGGGCACCCGCGAGGGGATGGTGTTCCAGCGGCTGCTGGAGAAGCTTGAGCAGCAGCGGGAGACCTACAAGGGCAAGGTGTTCGACGTGCTGGGCCAGGCGTTCGAGGGCCAGCCGCTGCGGGAGCTGCTGCTGGAGGCGATCCGCTACGGCGAGCGCCCCGACGTCCGGGCCCGGCTGGATCAGGTCATCGACGCTACCGTCGGGGAGGGCCTGGACAAGCTGATCGCCGAGCGCGCCGCCGACCATGACGTGCTCGCCCGCGCTGACCTGGAGCACTGGCGTGCGGCGATGGACGAGGCACGGGCCCGGCGGCTGCAGCCGCATTACGTGCGGGCGTTCTTCCTGGCCGCGTTCAGGCTGCTCGGCGGGTCGATCGCCGAACGGGAAGCCGGCCGGTATGAGGTCCGGCACGTGCCGGCCGACGTGCGCGGCCGGGACCGTCAGATCGGGATCGGCGCGCCGGTGCTGCGCCGGTATGAGCGGGTGACCTTCGACCGGGAGCTGACCGGCCCGCGCGGCGGGCCGCGCGCGGAGCTGCTTGCGCCGGGGCATCCGCTCCTGGACGCGGTCACCGACCTGGTCATCGAACGCTACGGCAGCCTCCTCAAGCACGGCACCATGCTGGTGAACCGGCACGACCCCGGCGACCAGCCGCGCCTGCTGGCCGCGGTCACCCAGGAGGTTACCGACGGGCATGACCCGGCCCGCACGGTAGCCAAGCGGTTCGACTTCACCGAGATAGCCCCGGACGGCGCGGCGCGTCCGGCCGGGGAGGCGCGGTACCTGGACTACGAACCCATTGACGAACGGGAACGTGGCGCGACGGGGCACCTGCTGTCCGAGTCGTGGCTGTCGGCGGGGGCTGATCAGCTGGCGGTGGCCTGGGCGGTTGAGCACGGCGTGCCAGCCCTGCTGGAGCGGACTCAGGAACAGGTATCGGCACGGGCGGAGCAGACCCGCCGCCTCGTGAAGCAGCGGCTGACCCAGGAAATCAACTACTGGGACGCCCGGCACGCCGAGCTGCTGGAAGCCGAGGCCGCGGGCCGGCCGCTGAAGATCAAGCCCGACACCGCGTTCCGCCGCGCCCGCGACCTGGAAGGACGGCTGGAACGGCGCCTGGCCGACCTCGCGCGAGATGAGGAGCTGACCGCGCGCCCGCCAGTGGTCGCTGCCGGTGCGCTGGTGATCCCACAGGGCTTGCTCGACAGGCTGCTTGGTCGTAGCACTGTCGCGCCGCCGCTGACCGCGCGGGACACTGCGCTGACCGACCGCCGCGCTGTCGATGCCGTGCTAGCCGCCGAGCGCCGTCTTGGCCGGGATCCGAGCGAGATGCCGCACAACAATCCCGGCTACGACATACAGTCCCGCACCGACGACGGCCACCTGGTCTTCATCGAGGTCAAGGGGCGCATTGCCGGTGCGGAGGAGTTCTGGGTGACCAAGACCGAAGCCCTGACGGGCAAGAACGCCGCCACTGGGTTCCGGCTCGCCCTCGTCAGCGTGCACCCCGACGGCCCTGAGGGTGATGACATCCGGTACATCATCGACCCGTTCAGCGACGTCGACTTCGGCGACTTCGCCGCGACCGGCATCATCGGCGACTGGGACAAAGAATGGGCACGGGGAGGACAGCCGGTATGAACGACGAGAAGCGGTGGTACAAACCAAAGCTGATCGAGGTGTCCATCCCGCTGGAGAGGAAATGTATTGAGCACAAGGTTTCGAAGATCGACAAACTTAGAGAGCTGCTCCGGTTCTTCGCTGTCGCTGATCCCGCTGCCCTCGAAGAGGTGTGGCTCCGACCCGCGCTCTACCGGCGAGCGAGGACCTTCGAGGCAGACGAGGGCGCGCTCGCAAGCTGGCTCCGAGTTGCTGAGCTAAAAGCGGTGAGGATCAAGACTAAGCCGTTCGATCCTGCGGCGTCGCGGGCCGCGATCGACGAGATGCGCGCCTTGAGCGCCCTGCCAGGCATTGACTGGCTCGATCCATTGACGAAGTTGTGCGCCTCGGTTGGCATTGCCCTGGTTATCCAGAAGGAACTGCCGAAGTGTCGCGTGAACGGCGCCACCGATTGGGTGTCGCCAGAGAAGGCGATGGTGGTGCTCAGCCTTCGTCACCGCCGCAATGATATCTTCTGGTTCACACTCCTCCACGAGCTCTGCCATGTCCTTCGTCACAGCAAGAAGGAGACATTCGTGGATACGAAAGGCAGTGGCATATCGCAGCAATTGGAGGATGAAGCAGATAGTTTCGCGTCACGAGTGCTGATTCCACCGCATATTGCGGAAGAACTAAGCAACCTCTCAACTGCTGCAGAAGTTGACGCATTCGCCGAGACCATAGGCGTCGCGCCTGGGATCGTCGTAGGGCGAATGCAACACGACGGTCTGATCCCGCACAGTCAATGGACGCATCTGATTGAACGGTACCGATTCAGCGACGATTGAAGCGGCACGCTGCTGGGTACCACTGGGCGACCGCGCGGGCTTGATGCGCGCCGCCACTTCAGCGTCACCTCCGAAGCCTGCCCAGCGCAGTCAGCCACAGCCCTGCCGGGCAACGCCCTCGCGGTACACGGCAGCATTCTAACCGTCTCGCAGCTGCCCGCAGGCTCATGACCTCGATGTCGCACCGTTGCCGAAGGCCAGCCGCCACGATCCTTGAGCACAGCGGTGCCCGCGAGCAGGCCATTGGAAACAGAGATCTCGCGCATAATTGGGAGATCTGCGCCCAGTGCAAGCACTGTTAACCGAACTGAAGAGCCCGTAAATAATCAGCGATCCGGCGCTGCCGCGGTTGAGAAAGCGGTCACTGTCGGTGACTGACGCTGGTCCGCTCCAGAGCGCGAATAGGGCTCTCCCCGGCTCTCAGGTATCGGCTGATGGTTCATTCGTAGGGTGATTCGGGACAGAGGCCGCCATGCACGAAGAGGATCATGTTCATCAGGGCGGTGGCGGTCCGGAACCCGCGGGCG
>JBOHCP010000708.1:0-3114 GCA_050698875.1 Streptosporangiaceae bacterium
CCTGCCCGACCCTGGCGGCCGCGAGGGTGCATCGGCAGCTGCGCCTGTACACCCCGTTCCCCCGATGTTTATGCAGTTCAGACCCCTAGCTGGGGCGCCGCGCTTCGTGCAGCGCGACGACGCCCATATGCAGGTTGCGCCAGCTGATCCCCGACCAGCCGGCCGCCGCGATCTGGCCGGCCAGCACCTGCTGCGGTGGCCAGTCGCGGATGGACTCCGCCAGGTAGTCGTACGCCTCAGCGCTGCGCGAGAGTCGCCTGGCCACGGCTGGCAACACCCCGGACAGGTAACGCTCGTAGAGCGCGTTCAGCCACTGCACGGGCAGGTGGCTGAACTCGCAGACCACGAGACGCCCGCCGGGCCTCGTGACCCGCAGCAGCTCGCGGAGTGACTGGCCGGTGTCGGCCACGTTGCGGAGCCCGAAGGAAATTGTCACGACGTCGAAGGTGCCGGTCCGGAACGGCAGCACCAGCGCATCCCCGGCGACGAAGGCGAGCCGCCCTGCGGGCTTGCGGGCTCCGACGGTCAGCATGCCCAGAGAGAAGTCGCACGCCACGCATCGCGCTCCGCGACGGACGAACGCCCGGGCCGAGGTGCCGGTCCCGGCCGCCAGATCGAGGACGAGCTGTCCTGCTCCGCCGTTGACGGCTCTGGCGACCGACCGGCGCCAGCGGCGGTCCATGCCCAGCGAGAGCGCGTCGTTCAGCAGGTCGTAGCGCGCCGCGACGTCGTCGAACATCGCCGAGACCTCGGCGGGCTTCTTGTCGAGCTGTGCACGGCCCACAGCACAAGCCTGGCACACGCCCTGTTCGATCCGGACTGGCGTCCTAGCAGACCGCAAGCTACTGGCCACCGCCGGGCGGCTCACACGTCGTGGAAGCGGATCGCTCGTTTGACGATGTCACGAGCCAGTTGAGCGCCAGTGCTGACTGGCAGCCGCTCAATTCGCAGCGTGTGGCCGAACTGCGGTGTCCCGCCAAGCTTCTCTTTGAACGCCGCGAGAGCCGACCCGGGTCTCGATCGCCCCAAGTCGTAGTAGTCGTAGCCATCCCTGCAGGCTTGTTCGATGGCGAGCCGGTGCAAGTATTCGTTAGCCCGTACCCTGTTGGCAAGGTCCTTGTTCATCGCTCCGCGCCAGTATTTCGTGTAGCGGCCGGCCCGGAGCACGATGATCGCGGCAACCGGCTCACCGGCTGACCGGGCCACCAAGAGGTTGAAGTCCGCCCCGAATTGATGCGCGACAGTAGCGAGCATCCGGGGTGGGGTCGCCCTAGCGGTGCGCCAGCGGGTAAACCACAACGGCTCGTGCTGGCCTTGCGACCACCGCCGCATGGAGTTCTCGTAGAGGTCCCAGAACACATGAAGTAGCCGACCGGATTGGTCAACCTCAACATCCAGACCGGACTTTTCAGCCTTTCTGATGGCGGTCCGTGCGGACCCTCGGAACTTGTGCCGCCAGACGTGGTCGAACCCGGCTCTGATGTCGACAACGTGGTTGCCGTTCTTTTCGACCATGAACCGCTCGGCCGCTGCTATCCAGCTGCCATCCGCTTCCGGCCCGAGCTGGATTTCCGCCGCCAGCCCGCTATGGCTCACGAGGTCATCGAGAACCATCCTTGCCTGTCCAGCGTCGACTCGTCCGCCCTGGCAGATGGGGCCGCCTACCCCCCATACCCGCGGCCACGAGGCGGTGACCGAGATCCCCTGGAAGATGCCCCTCGATCGCGCCAGCGGAATGGCTACTTTCTCGCCAGAGTCGAAGGTGTAAAGCCGACCGACGTCACGGTAACGGCCGTCCGCGAAGACGCTGTCGCGCCAAGCCAGCGACTGAGACACCAGCGCAGAAGGATCTGAGCGGACAAGTGACGCCCACACCTCCCTGGGAATCGGGCTCGTCACCACGGGGCGGGCAACCCCTACGGTCATCCGTTATGCCTCCGAGTTAGAATCGCTGCCTGCCGGTCCGGTTGATACCAGCTGCTGAGACTGGCCAGACTGCAGGCCCAAGTTTCTAGGCGGCCTCAGCGGGGGCTTCAGCACCATTACCACGGGGCGCACGCCAGACAGATTGTAGAGTTCGTTGATAGTGCCATGCTTTGCTGGGCGGAGCTCGACCGCGGGTGCCACGCTAGGTGGCTCATGCATCAGCAGCTTAGACGTCGGGGGCCACTGTCGCTGACCCCGCCGCTACCGAACTCTTTGGTGGACCCCGACACTCGCCCGGCTGGTTGGGGCCTTCGGGCCGCGTGGCGGAGGCGCCCACATGACAGCTGAACGCCTGCCGGCGGTCTCGCGTTTGGCCCTATTCCGGGTCTGGCGGGAACCGCTATCACGAACTGGTCATCTCCTGATCGCCAATTCGATGCTCAACGCGGCAACCGGCGTCGCCTATTGGCTCCTGGCGGCTCGACTCAATCCTCCGAGCGTCGTAGGCGTCAACTCGGCAGCTATCTCCGCGATGATGCTGCTCGCGGGTCTCGCGCAGCTCAACCTGACGAGCACGATCCTCAGATTCGCGCCGACCGCCGGCGCCGCCGCGCGCCCTCTCATTAGCGGGGCGTTCCTGGTTGGAACCGCGCTGAGTGGGCTAGCTGCTCTCTGCTTCGTGCTCGGTCTGCGGGTCTGGGAGCCACAGCTGTCAGGCCTGCTCGGTTCGAGCCTGCGCGGCGCCGTATTTGTACTGGCAACTATGGCCTGGTCGGCTTTCGTCATTCAGGATGGCGCGCTCGTGGCTGTGAAGCGCGCGGCCGCGGTGCCCATAGAGAACACCTCATTCGCGGTGCTGAAGATCGTGCTCGTTGTAGGGCTCAGCCTCGCGGTACCCGGCATGGGGATCTGGCTTTCGTGGACCGGCGCGATGGTGCTCGCCGTGGCCGTCACGACCACCTACTTGTTCTGGCGCGCATTGCCAGCCTTCACCAAGGCTGTGCCGCCTGGAACCGCTCAGGTGGCCTCGCTGCGTGAACTGTGCCGATTTGCCTTGCCTGATTACGTCGGCGCGGTCGCGTGGATCGCCAGCACCTCGCTGGTCCCGCTCATAGTTCTCGATCTGACTGACGCCCGCCAGGCCGCTGCCTTTTCGCTGCCATGGCAGATCTGCCTTGCCCTCTATGC
>JBOHCP010000709.1:0-3102 GCA_050698875.1 Streptosporangiaceae bacterium
CCTTAAGACACGGCTCAGCGGCTGGGCCGGTGAACCAGACAGGTACGAGCTCCTCGGACGTCATCACCAGAGGTTTCGCGAGATCACTGAGGTCGTGCAAGCCAGACTGAGGAAGGGAGACTAGGGCGTGGGTGGCAGCGGTGGCGGCGGGTCATACCCGGCCTCTCCTGAAGAGGTAGACGCAGCGCGCGAACAAGCGCTCCAGAGACTCCGTGAGCAGGAACGCGATGTCGCAGTCAATGAGGTGCTCTCCGATGCGCTGCGGCGCTTCAATGACCGAGATATTGAGCTCACGCGCGACAGGCTCGAGGCTATTCAGGAAGCACTCGGCCCGCTGGCCGTCGACTTCGACAGGCTGCTGTTCGGAGGCAGCGTCGCCGTAAGTATTCGGTGATCCCGTGCCCGGTCCTGGCGGGCTGATGCAGCGCTGACGCGGGCCGGACGATGGAGGGTGGGCCGTGAGTCAGCCGGGGCTCGTGAGAATGTGCTTGCAGCGGGCTTGCAGCGGGTAGAGGTAAATATCCTTGACGGGCTGGGTGTGCTGGTGGCCGGTGTCGAGTTTGCCGCGGCCTTTGGTGTAGCCGGCCCAGGTCCAGCCGGCGGCGCGGTAGCTGGCGCCGGTGAACCGGTTGGTGTCGACGAAGGTCTCCAGCAGGACGGGGGCATATCCGTAGCGGTCTTGCCAGTCGGCGGGCAGCTGCCGGGCGGCGCGGGCCAGGATGTGGGAGGCCAGGTTGGGCACGTGCACGTTCGGCAGGATGAGGAACCGGGCGTTGCCGGCGATCAGGTGCAGCCTGGCCTTGCGGGCTGTCTGGTCCCAGCCGATCCAGTGGTCGCGGGGGGCGCAGGCCCAGGCGGCGGCGCCGTAGCCGAGCGCGCCGATGACGCCGGCGGCGGGGCTGGTGACCAGGTAGCGGAGCTGGGCGCCGGCCAGCGGGGTGTAGCCGAGGTAGTGGTGGGCGCGGATCAGCTGGTTCCAGCGGGCGGAGCCGGCGCCGCTGGTGACCGGGACGAGCGTGATCGGCTGGAGGCCGGCCAGGGCGCCGGTGACCGGGGGCGGGTTCAGGGGCAGCGCGAGCTGGCGGGTGTCGGCGTGGCGGGGGTGGCGGCCGTTGCCGTTGCCGTTGCGCGGGGCGGGCAGCGTGATGAGCCCGTCGGCGGCCATCCGCGCCAGCGCGACCCGGGCGGTCATGTCCTTGCGGCGGCCGCCGGGGGCGTGCCAGCCGAGGGCGTCGCAGACGGCGCGGGAGATCGCCGACCGGGTGGGCAGCGCGCCGGCCAGGCCGGTGATGACGTCCATCTCGGCTGGGGTGAAGTCCCGGCCGCAGTAGGTGACGCCGGCCGGGGGCTGGCCCGGCGTGTTCAAGGTCACGGGGGCTGGCCGGTGCGGCCGGCGGGCTGGCCGGGCAGGGTGATGTTCCACGGCAGCATGGCCTCCAGCGCCTGGCCGGCGGGCGGCTTGCCTTCAGCCGCGGCGCAGGCGGTCAGCCAGGCGTCCAGGTAGGCGCGGGGGTTGAGTCCGGTCATCTTGGCGGTACCCAGGATCGTCCAGGCATGGCCGGCCAGTTCCGCGGCCCATCGCGCGCCGGAGCCGTTGTAGTTCTTGCGGCCGACGACGGGGGTGCGGATAGCCCGTTCGGCGGTGTTGTTGTCCAGCGGCAGGCCAGGGAAGTCGCGGTGGCGGGACAGCCCGTCCCATTCCCGGTCCAGGGTCGCCAGCACCTTCGCCGCGGCCGGGTGCAGCAGCTCCGGCCGGGCGCGCTGGATGCGGCGGTTGGCGTCGATCTCCTCCATCGCCGCGCCGAACGCGGCGGCGGCGCGGGCATGCTCGCTCGTGCCGGCTGGGGCGGCGGCCAGCCGCCGGTGCGCCGCATACAAGGCGGCGATCCGGGCAACCCACGCATCGGCCCAGGATCCCAGGTTCTTGCGGTGGGCGTCGCCGGCCCGGATGAACCGCCGGCGGATGTGCGCCCAGCACCACAGCGGCTCCACGCCGCCGGTCTGCGAGAACGACTGGTACACCGAGTAGAAGTCCGAGGACAGCACCAGCGGGCCGCGGCCTTCAGGCAGCTTCCCGGCCTCGGCGCCGTAATGGTCTTCGACGACTTTCAGCGACCGCGACGGCGCGATCGTGTACACCACGGTGTCCGGGCCGGCGAAGACCCATAGCCACCAGCGGCTGCCGCCGTTATCCGCGGGCTGCCCGAACACCCGCCAGGACGTCTCGTCAGCGTGGGCGTGCCCGGCGGCGGCGTTGCGCGCGGTGATCGCGGCGGCAAGCGGCGCCAGCAGCTGATCCAGCCGCCGGGCCACCCCGGCCAGGGTGCCCGCCGCGACATCGAGGCCCTGGAATGACAGCATCGCGATCACCCGGTTAAACGGCAGCCCCAGCTGATACTTGGCGATCAGCAGGTTCACGCAGAACTCGGTGCTGAACAGGCCCCGGCCGGTCAGTTTCGGCGGGCCGGGCGCGGTCACCACCGCCGGGACCGGGCACCGGCAGGACCGGGCATACTTGCGCCGCCGGTGCACGATACGCCACACCCGGACCCGCCAGCAGACCTGCTCGCTGACATCCTCGCCCAGCAGCTCATAGTCCCGGCCGCACCGCGGGCAGCACCGCTGGCCCTCCGGGAGATCGTGGATCTCCTCTTCGGTGTCCAGGTGCTCATACCGGCGCCGGCCATGCCCGGCCGACCCTGGCCGCTGGCCGCGGCGCCGGCCTCGCGGCCGTTTCCTGCCGCCGCTACCGCCCGCGCCGCCGCTGTCGCCGTCACCCTCGCCGCCGTCTCGCTTACCGGCCGCGTCTTTCTCGCTGGAGGTGCCGAACAGCATCCGGCTCAGCGTGACCACCCGCTGCCTCAGCACGTCCAGCTGCTCACGCTGCGCTTCCACCGTCCCGGCCAGCGTGGTGTTCTGCGCCGCCAGCCGCCCGGCTTCAGCCTCCCAGCACTCCGCACGCGAACGCCAGAGCACCGCATCATCGGCGGCAAGCCCGGAACACGTCGGCGCAAGCATCACGCCAACGCTGGACCACCGCCCCAGCCCGTGTCCAGCAGCGCGGCGCCGGCGTGTCGCATCACCGCGACGGGATCACCGAAT
>JBOHCP010000710.1:0-3098 GCA_050698875.1 Streptosporangiaceae bacterium
GGCGCGGGCCGATTGTTATCGGGTCTGAGCAGGCTAGACCGGGACCATGTCGGTGATGTCGCGAGCCAGCTTGTCGAACTTCAGCGGCGGACCGGGCAGCGTGACGGGCTCGAGCAGCGGATCGGCCTGCGCCATGCGCTGGTCGGCACCGACCTTCATGGCCCGCTGCCGCATGACCAGGTGCTGCGGCGTCTCCGTCGGCGGGATCCGCACTGCCCCGCGCGCCTGCGAGGCGGCACCGACAGGCACCGGCGTACCGCGGGGGGCCTCGGTCGCGTCCGGCTCCGCCGGGCCCCGCGCCAGCGCGGGCTCGAGCGGCGGGATGCCGAACACCGGCTCGTTCTGCAGCTCGGCTAGTGCGAAGCCGTCCGAAACCTCGCGCAGGACCTGCGACAGGGGAGCCCCAAGTGCGTCGCAGATGGAGGCCAGCAGTTCCGAGGACGCTTCTTTCCGGCCGCGCTCGACCTCGGACAGGTACCCCAGGGAGACGCGGGCCGTGGCCGACACCTCACGGAGGGTGCGACCCTGGCGAAGGCGCAGTCGCCGTAGCGCGTCACCGAGCAAGTGACGAAGCAGGACCATCGTCGCGCTCCCTCCCCGAGGCCGATGTACTGACGCTTCTACCGTACCTGCCCGGGCGGACTGGGCGGGAGAGGGCGCAGCTGCGTGTTCACAAACACGTAACACTGTAATCAGTTCGCGTCTTCCCGAAGAGCCCTGACCAGCACGGACAAAGCCCACCGAACCGCTTGGTCACGGACTTGCTGCCGGTCGCCGGCGAGTTCCAGCCCCTCGCACCCCGTTTCGGAGCGGGCAGCCACGGCGACGAATACGGTCCCCTGCGGCTTGCCGTCAGCGGGTCCCGGCCCGGCCACGCCGGTGGTCGCGAGCCCGTAGGTGGCGCCGAGCAGCCTTCGCACGCCATCCGCCATCGCCGCCGCGACGTCGGGATCGACTGGGCCCCGCCGGGAGAGCAGATCGGCCGGCACGCCAAGCAGCACCGCCTTGAGCTCCGTGGCGTAGGCGACCACACCGCCTCTGACCACAACCGACGCCCCGGCGATGCTCGTGAGGGCTCCCGTAACGAGACCGCCGGTGAGCGATTCGGCCACGGCGACCGTGCGCCCGCCCGCCGTCAGCAGTTCAACGGCCAGCCGGGCGAGTTCGCCGGTACCGCCCGGCTTCGTGGCTTCGGCGGCCGGGCTCACCGCACCGCCCGGCTTCGTGGCTTCGGCGGCCGGGCTCACCGCACCGCCCGGCGCAGCCGGATCGCCCGGGCTGTGTAATCGGCCCCGGTGACCACCGTCACCACGAGGGCCGCGCCCATGATGACGGCGCGCACCACGTCGACGTGCCAGGGCAGCACGTACAGGCTGATGGCGATGATCTGCAGCATTGTCTTGACTTTTCCGCCCCTGCTCGCCGCGATCACGCCGCGCCTGATGACCCAGAATCGCAGCGCCGTGACGCCCACTTCCCTGGTCACGATGACGCAGGTGATCCACCACGGCAGCTCGCCCAGGTAGGACAGCGTGATGAGGGCGGACCCGGTCAGCGCCTTGTCGGCGATCGGATCGGCGATCGTCCCGAAGTCCGTGATCAGGCTGCGCCGCCTGGCCAGCTCGCCGTCCAGCAGGTCGGTCACCGAGGCCACGGCAAACGCCACGAATGCGATCGCCCGGTCGCCGGTGCCGCCCGCGAGCAGAAACCAGACGAAGACCGGCACCAGCGCCAGGCGCGCGACAGTCAGGGCGTTCGCGACGTTGACCACGCCGGGTGCCGCCAGCCTGCCCGTCTCCGTGCTCCGGGCCACCTGGCTCACCGCGCGCTGGTCACCGCCAGGCGGCGTGCCCGCCCGCGCCGGTACAGTGCCGTCGCCGTCGGTATTCGGTGCCGGCCGGCTCACCGCTAGCCTGCGTCTCCCGCCACGGCGTACCGGTCCGCCCGGCCGGCTCGCAGGTCAGGGTCGGCTTGCGCGCGAAGGTCGACCCCGTCGCTGCCGGTGACGACCGCCTCAATCAGGTCGCCAACGGCGAGCGACCGCTCGCTGTGCACCTCCGTGGCGCCGTCCACCTCGGGCGCCTGGTGCTCCGCCCGGCCCAGATAGCTGCCGTCGGGCAGCACCTCGTCGATGAGCACGTCCACCCGGCTGCCGATGCGGGCCGCTGCACGCTCGGCCATCAGCTCGTCGGCCAGGCTGGCCAGCTCCTCGACCCGGCCGGCGATCTCGTCCTCCGGGAGCTGCCCTGGCAGCCCCGCCGCTTCGGTTCCATCCTCGTCGGAGTAGCCGAAGACGCCGATCGCGTCCAGTCTGGCAGCCGCCAGGAAGTCCGCCAGGTCGGCCACGTCCGCCTCGGTCTCGCCGGGGAAGCCGACGATGAAGTTCGACCGGATGCCGGCGTCCGGCGCGAGCGCCCTGATCTGGTCGATGAGGTGCAGAAAACGGTCCCCGTCCCCGAACCTGCGCATGGACCTCAGCACCGTGACGCTGGCGTGCTGAAAGGACAGGTCGAAGTACCGCGCGACCCCTGGCGTCCCGGCGAGCACCCCCACCAGGCCGGGCCGCAGCTCGGCGGGCTGCAGGTAGCTCACCCGGACTCGGCGGATGCCGGACACGCCGGCGAGCCGCGGCAGCAGCGACTCCAGCAGCCTCAGATCGCCGAGATCCTTGCCGTAGGACGTGGAGTTCTCGCTGACGAGCAGCAGCTCCCGCGCGCCGTGACCGGCGAGCCAGCTCGCCTCGGCGAGCAGGTCTTCCGGCCGCCGGGACACGAACGCACCACGAAATGCCGGGATAGCGCAGAACGAGCACCGGCGGTCGCAACCGGAAGCGATCTTGAGCGGAGCTACCGGACCGTCCCCCAGCCTGCGGCGCAGCACGCGCGGGCCGGATGCCGGGGCAATCCCCGGCGGCAGGTCGGGAACGACGGCCTGATCGGGCCGGGCAGGCAGGCCGGCCGACGCGGCTGGCAAGCCCGGGCCCGTCAGGTCGCCGGCAGCCGCGGGCCGGTGGAGCCCGGCTAGCTGGCCGTGTCCCGGTAGGTGGGCGGCCGCGCTCCCCGGCCGGTCAGCCGGCGCCAGCGGCAGCAGCCTGCGCC
>JBOHCP010000711.1:0-3082 GCA_050698875.1 Streptosporangiaceae bacterium
GTCTCGGCCAGCCGCTGTGGAAGCATCACGCTGACCTCGCTGCGGCGGTGCCTGACCATGACCTCCCTGGTCGTGGCGCGCAGCTCCGCCACGTTGCGCGGCGCGGCCGTATCGCCGGCCCCGTGCTTGCCGCGGAACTGCGCCGGGGTACCGAGCAGGCCGGGAGCAACCAGGCTGACCAGCTCGTACAGGTCCTGCAGCCGGTTTTCCACCGGGGTCGCCGTCAGCAGCAGCAGGTAACGAGCACTCAGTGCCCGCGCCAGCCGGCCGGAGGCACTGCGCGGATTGCGCAGCCGGTGCGCCTCGTCGACGATGATTGCGTCCCAGGGCTTGGCGGTCAGTGCCGACTTCAGCGGGTCGCGGCGCGCAACGGCGAGCGAGGCGATCACCACCGGGTGGTCGATTCCGGTGTCCCACCCGGCACTGGCGGCCATCGTGGTGGGCAGCGCGAACTTGCGCTCCAGCTCCTCCCGCCACTGCTGGGCCAGACCCGGCGGCACGACCACGAGCACACGATCGGCAAGCCCGCGCATCCGCAGCTCGGACAGCACCAGCCCTGCCTCGATCGTCTTGCCGAGCCCGACCTCGTCGGCGAGCACGGCCCGGCCGCGCATCCGACGCAGCACGGTCTGCGCGGTCTGCCACTGGTAGTCGAACGGCTCGAAGGCGAGCCGCGACTGGGACAGGAACGTGTCGAATCCCGGCCTGCTCCACATTCCGGCCGCGGCCTCGACCAGGCTCGTGCGGTCCGCATCCACTCGCGCGCCCGCACGCAAGGCACCGAGCAGGGATAGATAGGGACCGAGTGTCTCGGACAGGTCGTCCAGGACCGGAGCCGTGACGGTCGTCATGGCCGACAGGTTACCGGAGCCGACCGTTTCATCCGGGGATCGACGCACCTCCCGCAGAAGTCATGAGCGAAACGCCAGAACTTGGGCACCGCCGTCGGCGGGCCGAGCCCAGCGGCTCCTGCACGTCGTCGCCGACCGCCGCAAATGGCACGTCGCGCTCGTGCAGGCGAGAGCAAGAGCCAGCAGCCGGGCCGCCGCCAATCTTTCGTGCAACCGGGAGGGCGGCCTGATGGCCAGCCAGCGTGACGAGTTGCTGACCGTCGCTGAGGTGCTCGTCGCTCTCGGCGACGTGTCGCCCCGTACCTTCTACCGCTGGCGTGAGACCGGCAAGGCACCCAGCGCCGTCGGGCGCCCCAACGGGGAGCTGCGCATCTGGCGCAGCGACCTGAGCGCATGGCTTGACCGGCTCCGAGAGGAACCAGTCGCGTGAAGTCCTACGACGTGAAGTTCTGGGCGATCCGGCCCGGCAAGGCCAAGACCAAGCGCACCCATGAAGTCCGGTGGAAGGTCGGCGCCCGGACGCTGGCCCTGACTCCTGCCCAGGTCGCCTCGCCGCTGGCTGGTGGATTGCGGGAGAGCGGAGGAACGCAGATCTCGGACCCGCCCGCCAGCAAGAATGCGTCGACCACGCACAATGCAGTCTCCAAACCGGGCCAGTCCGTGGTTGTAAACGAGAAGCAGCGTTGCGCGCTACTCGACAGCCGATGGTCGCACGCAGCGGCGGTATAACCCCTGCTAGCGGTCTTCATAACAAGCGTGTCTCCGTGCACAGCGAATTTCGAGGCCGTGCGGGCCGCGGACGGGGGCGCGAAAATCCACGGACAGCGCAGTGGGAGCGGTTACGCCGACCGTCCCGCCCGCTTCTCGGCCCCTGACCTGCCACTTCAAGATGCCTGCTCACTGTCGTCCTTGCGCTCGTCAACGCGATCGAAGTGGGGGTCCTGGCTGCTGAGGGCGTCGTTGATCCGCCTGCTGGGCGCTTCCTGGCTAGGGAGCCGGTGCGGCATGGCTCCAGATACCGGCGTTGCAATTTTGACGTTATGACGTAATGACAATATCATTGAGCCATGTTGTATCCGACGCCCTCGGTCATTGCCGACGATGCTCGCGTGCTCGATGAAATCGATGCCATGCGACGGGACCTGCGGCATGCCGTGCGGGACACACCCGTCAAGTGGACCGACGGCCTGCGCAAGTTCCTCACCGGTGACGCGATCGCCGCGTCCAACTCGATCGAGGGATACCGGGTGAGCACGTCCGATGTGGTGGATCTGATGGAAGGTGACCACGACGTCGAGGTGTCGGAGGAGAACCTCGCCGAGACGGTCGCTTACCAACACATGATGACCTACATCCAGACGTTGCACGACGTCAGGGACTTCACGTACTCCAAGGGGCTGCTGAACGCGCTGCACTGGATGCTTCAGGGCCACCGGCGCAGTGCGCGCAAGCCGGCCGGCCAGTGGCGGAAGGGGCCGGTTTACGTCACCGACGCCCGTGACGCGTCGATCGCGGCCTATACCGCGCCAGACGCCGACGAAGTCCCGCAGCTCATGACCGAACTGGTCGACTGGCTGAACGCGCTCGACGACACGCACGCCCTCGTCAGAGCCGCGATGGCGCATCTTCACCTCGTCTCAATTCATCCGTGGGCTGACGGAAACGGGCGGATGTCCCGGTCGCTGCAGACATTGCTGATCGCGCGCGAGGGCGTGCTTGCCCCCGAGTTTTCCTCGATCGAAGCCTGGCTCGGCCGACCAGGCAACACATGGGAGTATTACCGGTCGCTGGCCAGTCGCGGTGCGCTCTACCAGCCAGCGCAGGATGTGTCCAGCTGGATCCGCTTGAACCTCACCGCGTACCACGAGCAGGCTCAGGCGGTCCGTAACCGGCTCAACCGGTCGGCTCGCGTATGGCGGCTCCTCGCTGATTTCGCGGAAAAGTCCGCGATGGACGAACGCATCGCCTCCGCGCTGCACGACGTGGCGATGACGGGCAGGGTCCGGCGGCTCCACTATGAGCATGCCGAAGGGCTCAGCGTGCAGCAGGCGCAACGAGACCTGCGCGACCTCGTCGCGCAGGGCCTGCTCTCCTCGGTAGGCCGCACCAGAGCGCGCTATTACCAGCAGGGCCCCCGCTTCCCCGAAGCCGCGCTGACCGAAGCCCAGACCCCCCAGGCCGTCACCAGCCCCTACAGGACCGAGTCCCGCTAGCTAGCGGTAGCGAGCGAC
>JBOHCP010000712.1:0-3080 GCA_050698875.1 Streptosporangiaceae bacterium
GCCTTCTGGTGCGGTGGACTGTGGCGGCGGGCCAGTCCGGCAACCGGGGCAGCAGCGCGAGGATGCCGCCGGCCGGCAGACGGTCCACCGGCCCCACCCGGTGCTGCTGCAGCAGCCGCTCGTCGGTGTCGAACGGGCCGCGGATGCGGCGGGTTCCGGGCACGGCAGTCGTCGCGGTCACTGCGGGATCCCTCCGAACAGGACAGACAGGTCGCCGGCGTCGTAGCCAGCCGCGACAGGGGGCGGCGCGGCCGGCTGAACGCGCTGCTCCCGCTCGGCCAGGTACTGCCGGACCCGGCGGATCACCTGGGCCTCGTCCTCGACGAGGTACACGTCGGCGGTGGTGGACAGGTGCGCGTGGCCGAGGATCGTCTGCACGTCCCGCATGGTCAGCGACTCATCCCGGCTCATCCGCAGCGCCGCGGTGTGACGCAGGTCATGCATCGAATAGTTAGCGCCCAGCAGCGCGTTGACCCGTTTGAACACCGCTCGCAGCGCCTCGTAGTTCACCGGCTGGCGGCGCAGCCCGTCACCGTGGTCGCGGCGGCGCAGCGTCCACCACAAGGGCTCATGCGGTTCCAGCGGCTCGAGCCCGGCCAGATACAGCCGGATCCACACGAACGCCCTGCGCCGCGAGGCGCAGTGTCATATCGCCCGCTCAGCGGGCGGAGATGAGAGGAGATATCTCTGGATCTGATGGCTAACCCAAGATCCGAAAGGTGAAGGGGAAAATAGCATGCCAGGAAACCGGCAGCACATGCCCAGGCGTATGGGGTGGCGTGCCGGGGGATCCGCGTGATAAGGCGAAAGCTAGACTGCCTGAACCCTAATCTCCAGGAGGTGAAAGTGTGCGCCCACCGGAAAGACGCCCGAAACCGGTGCCAGCCCCTGCGGCAGAATGATGCGTTGTCTGTCGCACTCCTCTGGGAGCTGGAGCGATGCCCAATGAGGGCATTAAAGGAGATGAGTGGGGCGCCTAAGTCGCGCTACGACGTATGACACTGATGAACGCGGGATCACCTAAGGGACGCGAGTCCTATGGCGACAGAGTGCCCGTAGTAGTCGAAGGAGTAATGACCTTCCAGGGAGGCCGGGAAAGCCGGTCGCAAGGCGAAGGGGCACAGGCAACGGAAGTGAAGGAACTGTGAGGTATGCGCAATGCAGGAAGCCGAAACGGTACTTGCTGTCCTCCGCGAGCGAGGCAGGAAAGGACTGTCATGTAACGAACTGTACCGGCAGCTGTTCAACAGGGAGCTGTACTTGCTGGCCTACGGGAACATTTACTCCAACGCCGGAGCAATGACGCCGGGGGCCAGCGAAGAAACCGCGGACGGCATGTCCGAAGCTAAGATCGATACGATCATAGACGCGATGCGCCACGAGCGCTACCGGTTCGCACCGGCGCGGCGGGTCTTCATCCCGAAAAAGAACGGGAAACTGAGACCACTCGGCCTGCCGTCATGGTCCGATAAGCTGGTTGGTGAGGTGGTGCGCCTCCTGCTGGAGGCCTACTACGAACCCCAGTTCTCGGGCCACTCACACGGGTTCCGCAAAGAACGTGGCTGTCACACCGCCCTGCGGGAGGTAGAACACACATGGACCGGGACCGTGTGGTTCATAGAGGGAGATATCGCCGATTGTTTCGGGAGTTTGAGCCACGAAATAATGCTCAATATCCTGGGCGAGAAAATCCACGATAACCGGTTTCTGCGGCTGATCACTACCATGATCAAAGCCGGGTACCTGGAGGACTGGCAATACCACGAAACACTCAGTGGCTGCCCGCAAGGCGGGGTAGTTTCACCAGTCCTCTCGAACATTTACCTGAACAAGCTGGACGAGTTCGTCGAGCAGGTGCTCATCCCGAGACACACCCTGGGAACCCACCGGAGAAAAAGTCCCGAATATCAGAGACTGTATGCCCGGCGGGACGCCGCGCGCAAGAGAGGCGACCGGGCAGAAGCCCGGGAACTGCTCAAGCAAATGCGCACGGTTCCCCGTGGTGACCCTATCGACCCCGGGTACCGGAGGCTGCGGTATTGCCGTTATGCCGACGACCACATCCTGGGGTTCACCGGGCCGAAGGCCGAAGCCGAGGAGATCAAAAACCAGCTGGCGGCGTTCCTGCGCGAAGAACTCGCGCTCGAACTGTCTGCCGAGAAGACGCTGGTGACCCACGCCCGCACCCGGGCGGCACGGTTCCTCGGGTATGAGATCCTCGTCCAGCACGACAACAGCAAGATCACCGGTGGGCGCCGTGCGCTCAACGGTGTTATCGCGCTGCGCGTGCCACGCGACGTGATCACGGCCAAATGCGCCCCCTACCGGCGCCGGGGCAAACCCTGGCACCGGTCCCGGCTGCTCAACCTCGACGACTACGACATCGTCCGGGTCTATGGCGCCGAGTACCGGGGCATAGTCAACTACTACCTCCTCGCCCAGGACGTGTGGCGGTTCGGCGCGCTGTGCTGGAACGCTGAGACGTCGATGCTGAAAACCCTGGCAGCGAAGCACCAGTCCACGGTGACCAAGATGGCGGCCCGTCACAAGGCCAAGATCGAAACACCGCACGGGCTGCGAACCTGCTTCGAGGCCCGGGTCAGACGCGAGGGCAGGAAGGACCTGGTAGCACGGTTCGGCGGGATACCACTCCTGCGCGACAAGGACAGGGCCATCTTTGACCCTGTCCCGGTCCTGGCGCCAGCACCCCGCAAGGAGCTGATCTACCGGCTCCTCAAACGCAGGTGTGAGGCATGCCAGAACGGCACCACGGTGACTGTTCACCAGGTTGCTAAACTGGCGCGGCTCGGCAAACCAGGGCCAGGCCAGCCCGCGTGGGCGGCCCTGATGGCGAAAATGCGGCGCAAGACCCTGATGGTCTGCGCGCCGTGCCACGAGATCATCCACGCTAATCCTGTCACGCAAGTGGCGTAAGTTGCTGGCGAGCCCAGTACATCGAAAGGTGTCCGCTGGGTTCTGGGGAGGGCTGCGCGGAAAAGGCCCGGGTCTGTCACGATCCGCGGACCCGGGACCTCGCCGCGCAGCCTATCCTGTTCCGGCGAGGCCGGCAACGCCTGCAG
>JBOHCP010000713.1:0-3079 GCA_050698875.1 Streptosporangiaceae bacterium
GAAGGAGAAGCTCGCCAGCCTCGACCGCAGCTCAAGCCGTCAGGCCGGCCCCACCGACCTCGGCATGCCAATCATTACAAAACCGCACTAATAGCAAGATCACGTAATCCGGAAAAGGCACCGACCATGACACTGCCGCGTTCGCTGTGGAGTCGCTGCGCCGCTGGTGGCACGCCGTGGGCGGGGCCGCCCGGCAGGCCCGCGGCGAGATCGGCTGGGCGCCGCAGCTGCGCGAGCTGATCGCGTTCGGCAAGGTCGCCGCCGTGCTCGGCACCGAGGCCGCCGTCGCCAACCTGGTCGGCATTGCCCCCGAAGAAGACCGCGACGCCGTCGCCGACGCCGCCGCCAAGACGTTCGGCCGGCCCGCCGCCCCGCTGGCCTCGGCCGGCCTGGCACCGGCGCCTCGTCAAGAGAAGGTGGAGGTACCCGAATGCTGCGGGACGCCCGCCGGTACCGGACGAGGTCCGCGCATTGGTGGAGCGGCTTGCCAGGGAAAACCCGCGCTGGGGTACCGGCGCATCCAGGGCGAGCTGGCTGGCCTGGGTACCGGGTGGGGGAGGGGACGATCCGCCGGATCCTGGCCGCCGCCGGCCTCGGGCCAGCGCCCAGGCGGGCATCGCCGACGTGGCGCCAGTTCCTCACAGCCCAGGCACCAGGCCTGCTGGCGTGCGACTTCCTGCACGTCGATACGGTGCTTCTCCGGCGCGTGTACGTGTTGTTCGTGATTGAGATCGAGACCCGTGCCGTGCACATCCTCGGCGTGACCGCCCATCCGACTGGGGCCTGGACGGCCCAGCAGGCCCGCAACTTGATGATGGACCTCGGCGAGCGGGCCGGGAGGTTTCGGTTCCTGGTCCGCGACCGGGATAGCAAGTTCACCGCTGCATTCCACGACGTCTTCGCAGGGAACGGCACGCGGGTGATCAAGACGCCAGTTCGGTCGCCGCGGGCGAATGCGTTGGCGGAGCGGTTCGTGGGAACGCTTCGCCGCGAGTGCCTGGACCACGTGCTGATCCTCGGCGAACAGCACCTCCGCAGAGTGCTGACCGAGTACGCCGCGCACTATAACGGTCACCGACCGTACCAAGGCCTGCAGCAGGGGTTCCCGTTGCACCAGCCTGGCCGCGTCGTTGATGTCACTGCCCGGATCGAGCGTCGGCAGGTCCTCGGCGGGCTGGTCAGCGAATACCGAAGGGCAGCTTTAGCAGCGAAAAACTGCTGGTCAGCGGTCATCGGCGAGTTTTGGCACGGCACAGGACCTTAGGCTGCTCGCCATCGCCGACCGGCTCCGCCAGCACTGGGCCGCCCACGCTGGCGCGCTCGGCCTGACCGCGGCCCAAGTCAAGGTCCTGCTTCGCCTCACCCCTGGCGAGGCGATCCCGATGCGCAAGCTCGCCCAGCAGTCGACTACGACGCCTCCAACCTCACCACTCTCGTCGACCGGCTCGCCGGGCGCGGGGCCCTCGAACGCCGGGCCGACCCTTTCGACCACCGCGTCAAGGCCCTCGTGCTCACTCCGGAAGGCGGACGCCTCCGGGACCAGTTCTGGCACAACCTCGTCATCGACGCCGGCCCGCTCATACCACTCCCGGAATCCGACGTGCGTGCCCTGACCCGACTCCTCGCCAAGCTCGACCAACCAGCCGGATAAGCGCGGAGACCGATCTCTCCGGTCACGAGTCGGGCAAGGGGCCTGTCCCTCGAAGCGGGGCAGCCTCAGCGTCCCCCCTCGACGCGCTGGGATACCAAACTCCGACGACCGCTTCAGGAGGACGTCTTCACATCCGGCACCGACGCGCGCATGGAGTTGCTAGCGCATGACCGGCTGTCAACGGCTAGGTTGATGTCCCCGCTGGTGGCCAGTTGGAAGTCCCGCTCCTCGCGTTGGTTCAGCTGGGTTTTCTGTGGCGCCTCCTCGTGCGTGATTGCTGATCGCCCGGCCAGCCAGGCCGCTCGGATCGGCAGGCTTCACCTGGTTGCGGCGGCTCCCGCCGACGACGATCAGGAGGTGCTCGTCAACCCAGGAGGCCTCGGGGCCGGGCAGGCGGGCCAGGAATGTGGCGAGGGACTCGCGCAACTCCTCGGGCGTGTAGAGGGAGAACGTCGAGTAGTGGCGCCCCTCGGCCTGGGCCCTGAGCCGCTCGGCCGTGCTCGAGCGCGGATGCCTGAACGTCTGTGTTGATATCACCTTGAGCCCGCCGGCTCGCCTGACGGCGTCCCGGAACGCGGCCTCGCTGTGCAGGCGGTGCTCGTGCTCGGTGAATCCCGGGAAGTAGCGCCCCCAGATCGTTCGGGCGTTCTGCCGCGGGGTGCGGGTGTAGATGAACAGCTGGCCGCCGGGCTGCAGCACCCTGGCGGCGGCGGCCAGGAAGCGGCCGAGGTCGAAGTGGTGAACGCAGTTGAACGCGGTGACCAGGTCGAGGCTGGCGGTCCGCAACGGCAGCTGTTCGGCGGTTGACCGCAGCGGCACCACACCAGCGGCGCGCCCGTGGCTGCCGGCTTTGAGCTCTGCCAGCATGGCCGCCGAGACGTCGCTGGCGGCCAGCAGCGAGCCGTCCGGCAGCAGCTCGCGTAGCAGCCGCGAATACCGTCCCGTCCCGCAGCCGACATCGAGGCCGGTGACGGGACGGTCGGGCAGGAGCTGGCGGATCCTGCGCACCGGCGCGTCGTCGGTGGTGCGCAGCGACTCGTAGACGGCGGCCACCCGATCGAAATGGTCGCCCACCGTCACGCCGGCACCTCCCAGGGCTGGCTCTGCGCGACCATCGCGCGCTCACCTTGCCCAGTTCACACACTGTTCACCCGAAAGACAGACAATACCGGGCTACGGCCCGCGTTTCGACTGCTCAAGACCGAGCTGATCAAGCCCAGCGGGCCGTGGCGCACCGCCGGGCAGGTCGAGGTCGCCACCTTGCACTACATCGACTGGTTCAGCCACGGGCGGCTTTACGAGGGCGTGCGGTGACATACCGCCAGCTGAACTTGAGACCGCCTACCACCGTCAGACCCGATTCCACGAGTAAGACAGCGAGTGTTATCCACAGCCGTGTAGATGATCTTGGGGTCACCTGTCCCAGGG
>JBOHCP010000714.1:0-3073 GCA_050698875.1 Streptosporangiaceae bacterium
CCTAAGTCAGCCATATTAAATCCGCTCTCGCTGTCGGTCGTAGGAGTTTGGCTAGACGGCGTCGTTGTTGATTGACTGCCGAGGTACAACGGCGACACGCTCGAACTGAAGGGCAACGAGTCCGCCTCGAGTCCGCCAGTCGAACCACGCGTGGATGTCAGTACCTGACCGCCCATACAAGGAGCGGTAGCAGCGGATTTCGCCAGCCCCGGGAGGACTAGCTGCAGCGACACGTGAATAAGGCGCCGACCATTACCCCTCCTTGCCAGGCCCGAGGTCTCCGGCATCTTGACCTTCGCTGACGCAGCGGCTGCCTTCGATCTCATTTGGGCGACAGTGATTTCCAGGCAGCCCTAACCCCTCCTTGCGAGTACTCAGCCAGATGACGGCCGCCTACTCGCCTATTACTGAGCGGGAAATCAACTCCGTGACTATCGCCGACCATACTGCTAGCGGGATTGGCGCGCCGCTGTCATCGGGAGACAACCAAGTACCCTGAACGCGCGTCATTGTGTTATGAGCCCGCCTCGGCCATCGCGGCATGACGCCACCGCGCAGCGGTTCCTTCATGCGGCTGCCCAGTTGATCGATGCGTACCTCCAAGACCAGCCGGGGCATGCTCGGCCAGCACGACTCCGGGCGATTCACTTCCCGGCCGCGCTTGACTGGCTGCGGACTGAGGACGTCATCCGGCTTGCTGCTGCGCCGGACCCGGACCGCCCGCGTGGGACCAGCCGGAAGGCGTTCTTCAACCGCTGGCCCACGCGGGAGGAGTTTCTCCGCGACGCACTGGTATACACACTGGTCAGTGAGGTAGCTCCCGGCGACCCGCTGGAGCAGGCCAGGCAAATGCCTGCCGACGCCACCGCAGCCGCAGCCACGTCGTTCTCCGCGGCGGTGCTCCGCGTCTCCGATCAGTTGCTCGACTCGCTCCGCAGTCACCCGCGCAGCTATCTGACCCTGCATCTCGGACCGTTACTACCGCAACATCCCCGGCTCTGGGAGGCGGTGCTGCCAGCGATGCGGGAAGGGTCGCTCGTGTGGGCAGAGGGATACGCGGCACTGCTCATCGACCTCGGTCTGCTGCTCCGCCCGGAGTGGACGCCGCAACGGCTGGCCCTGGCGCTGCAGGCCGCGCTCGACGGTTTCGTGCTGCGCTTCCGCATCCAGCCCGACGACTATCAGGCGTCCAGCTGGGAGGGCGCGAGCATCTTCGCCGACACGATCCTTGCACTCGTCCTTGGCGTGCTCGACCACGAGCGGACCGGCGAGAACGGACGGAAGATCCTCGATCGTCTGGTTGCCGGGCCATCGTCCGCGCGAGCCTGATCCAGACCTGCACCGCCACTCAGAATCGCGCCGTCGGCGATATCCGATTCCCGCTCATCGCGGTGGCCGGGGACTTGTCGCCGTTGCAACAATCGTCGACCCGTCGACCCGTCAGGGGTCTCGTCGCGGCCCAGCACTTCCCTCGTCAAGCAAATGTCCGCAGCCTGCTGCCCATCATCCTGAACGCAGCCCCCAACCAAGACGCAGGCTAGACGCCAACTCGGCAACGTCCCAGGAGCGTGAAGGGCATCCGCTGCGAGGCTGGCCGCCAATGTCGCGGTTCCGCCGTCGCGATCACCTCGGCGACCTGTTTGCGGCCAGGCGATTCGACACAGTTGCCCGTACACGGACTACGCCGATACCCGTTGGTCGATCGCGCCTGCGGAGTGCGGCAGGAGCGGGAATGTTGCCCTTTGGCGATCCGCAAGAGTATGTATCCAGCACCCTGGCGGTGGCGCCCATCGATATCGCGTCACCGCGGCGGGGTCTCTAGAGCAGTTCGGCTCGGTGCCGACCGTCCGCGGAATGGATGAACTCGGCTGCCGGTCTGCGCAGCCATTGGGTGACGCGCATCGTCAGGGCCATATCGGCCATGCGCGCGGTGCGCAGATTGGTCAGCCGGCCGGGGGTGCAGCCAATCTGCTCGGCCAATGCTGCCCAGGTCAGCCCCTGTCGCTGCCGCTCATCGTTGAGCGCGGCATGGAGCTGGCCGAGGTCCCAGCGAAGCCGGCTGTCTGGGCCCGCGGCTGGCAGCCGCGCGTCTCCGACGTCAAGAGCCGGACCGGTGAGGAACTCCTCCGGTGCCTGGCCGAGCCAGCGCAGCAGGTAGAGCGCGTACTGGCACGACGTCTCGCCTCGCGCACGTAGGCGAGAGACCGCGCCGCCGCAGAGCGGGTGATCGTCGCGTTCGACATTGAGCTCCGCGGACTGATCCCACAGCTCGTCGGCCAGGTCGTACCAGCCCATATTCCGATCGCGGCGCGCATCGTCGACCGCTGCGAAGAACGCGGCGAAGTCGAATGTGGCGAGAGCATCCACGCCAGTCATGTCCGCCTACCTTCCCGTCGCCTTGACGTGGTGCTGGGGAGCCCGTCGATGATGCCTTCCCATTCTCGCTGACGGCCTGACCTCAGATGGCCTAGTCGACCTCGTTGCGCTCAGCATCGGCGAGCGGCTCATGCCGGATCACGCGGCAGCGGAACGGGCCATCTCCGCGGTAGCTGACGCCGGCGCCGACGCCGACCATCTCGCCGAGCAGCAGCGCCCGCCGCCGCCGCGGCAGCCCCCTAAGTGCTCCACAACATAATTACAGTGACGTAATTCAGGTCCCACACTTCCAAGCGGTGACGTGTGATGGTTCCCTCGTCGATGGGAACTCTGATGCCGCGCACAAGCCCGTGCGGCATCGTCCTGACCGAGGACGAGCGCCGCTGTCTGGAAGCAGCCGCACGCCAGGTATTCGTCACCGTACCGGGAGGTGGTGCGGGCGAAGATCATGCTGTACGCCGCCAGCGGCCCGGGCAACGACGAGATCGCCGCCCGGCTGGACACCCCTCGCCAGGTCGTCTCCAGGTGGCGCAAGCGCTTCCACGAGCAGCGCCTGGCCGGGCTCGGTGACCTGCCGCGAGGAGGACGGCCCCCGGCTTTTCCCCCTGAGGTGATCGTCGCGGTCAGGCCCCTGGCCGGCGAGCTGCCCGCCACGGCCGGCACGCCGCTGGCCCGCTGGCACTGCCCCGACCTGGCC
>JBOHCP010000715.1:0-3071 GCA_050698875.1 Streptosporangiaceae bacterium
CTCGGAGAACGCCGGCGCCGGGAACCCTGTCGCCGTCACGGTGAAACTGCTCTTCACCCCGGCGTCAAACGTCACCTGGTCGGCTGAGGTGATAGCAGGGAGGGCGGCGCTCATGTAGTCGAGATCGACTGAGCCAGTGATGCCTGGCACGGCGCCGGAGCTGGTGTACTGCCAGAACGTCCAGGTGGTCCACCCGGCCGGGAGCGTGCCGGGAGTGCCTGACGAGTAGGCGGGAATCCAGAGCAGGTCACTGCCGAAGGCGCTGCTGCTCCCGGTGCACAGATTCCACCAGTTGGTCGGGGTGTAGATGATGGGTGCGGCGCCGGTCACTGTCGTGACCTCGGTCATGTAGTCAGTAATCCAGGTCACCATCTGCGCGGGCGTGAGCCCGTAGCACTCGTCTCCGCCAGCGACAGTCTTGTAAGGGTTGTACTCCATGTCCAGCATGAGCGGCAGGTACTGGCCGCCGACCTTGTAGTTCCCGGCGTTCTGCACCGTGTATTCGGCTGCCACAAGGCCGCTGGAATCTGCCGGATTCGCGAACTCATAGGCCGAGACGTACAGCCCGGCCGCCGTGGCGGCTGCGGCATCGCCGGCGTAGTACGGGTTGGTGTAGTAGTTGCCCTCAGTCGCCTTGATCGCCGCGAAGTCGTAACCGGCCCCAGCGACCTGCGTCCAGTTGATCGGCGCGCCGTTCGGATACGCGGCGCCAGGGTGCTGAAATGACGACACGTCAATGCCGTTCAGCGTCGGGCTTGTGACACCGGCCGTCGCCTGCAGCGTCGTGGCGGACATGGCCGGGGCGTGGCTCGGCAGCGCCATGCCGGTCCCGGTGAGCGGGCCGGAGAGTTCCTTCTCCAGCTGAGGTGAATGCCCCTCTGCCGGATTGGCCGCAGGTGGCGACGCCGACGTCGCCTGTGAGGCGGAGACGCTGACAGCGCTGAGGCGCGCAGCCGGGACGGGACCACCACTCGATACCAGCAAGCACGACGCCGCGAGCCCGCCTGCCGCGAGCCCGGCGCATGTCGGGATGCCTGCTCGAACCCAGCTCTTCCGGTCATGCCCGGCGGCACGCCGATGCCGCGGCCTGCTCATTGCTGCCCCTTGAAGGTTGGCGGGCTCGTGAGAGCCACTCATGCCCCCGTACTTGAGCAATAGAGACCTTACCGACATGTGGTGGTGCAGTCGGGTTAATCGAGCAACTGCGATCAGTTGGGCGCGCCCGATCAATGTGCCGCGCACGACGATGCTCGGGCGGCCGCAGGGGCGTTTGCCGCCGCCATCCGTGGGATGCAGGATCATGGCGCCCGTGACCGACTGCTTGGGCCGCCCGCCCTGCCGTCGAACTGGACATCGGCAGAGCCGGGCGGCCTGCCCGATCCTCGTTATGGGCTGGTGTAATAGTCGGCCAGATCGGCGACCAGGTCGGTGCTGTCCGCGGCGTTGAAGAAATCGACCTTCCCGTCGGCGCCGACCGGCATGGTGACCAGGTTGGCGATGGTCTCCCGGGCGTAGAAGTTGAGATTGGACGCGAGCGGCCTGGTTATGCCGTCGGGGTAGACGGTGACGAAGCTGGTGGCGGTCGGGCCGTTAGCATGCTCGTATGCCAGCCGAGCTGGACGTCACCAGCCCGGCCAACCCGCGCGTCAGGCAGCTGGTCGCGCTGCGCCGCCGCCGGGCCCGGGACCAATCCGGCGCCACGCTCGTCGAAGGGCGAGCAGAGATTGAGCTCGCGCTCGCGGCCGGGGTTCGGCCGCTCGCGCTCTACTACTGTCCGGCGCTCGCGAGCCCGGACGAACCCGACCTAGCCGACCGGGCGGGCGAGCTCGGCGCGGACGTTGTCCGGGTCAGCAGGCCGGTGTTCGAGAAGGTCAGCTACCGGGAGGGCCCGGACGGCTGGCTCGCCATCGTGCCCGCCGTCGACACGAGCCTGGCGCACGTAACCCTCGGCCCGCGGCCGCTGGTCCTGGCGTGCGCCGGCCTGGAGAAGCCGGGCAACCTGGGGGCCATCCTCCGCACCGCGGACGCGGCCGGAGTCGCGGCGGTGATCGCCGCCGATCCGATCACCGACTGGGGCAATCCGAACGTGGTGCGGGCCAGCAAGGGCACCGTATTCTCGGTGCAGATCGCGTCGGCGACCAGCGCCGAGGTGCTGGCCTGGATAGCCGGCCGCAGCCTGCGGATTGTGGCCGCGACGCCGGGTGCCACGCAGCTCCTAACCCAGACCGACCTAACGGGGCCGACCGTCATCGCGGTCGGCGCCGAGCAAGCCGGGCTGCCCCCAGACTGGCTGGAGCGCGCTGACGTCCGAGTGCGGATCCCGATGTTCGGCCGGGCCGACTCGCTCAACGTGTCGATCTCGGCCGCGATCATCACATACGAGGCTGTCCGGCAGCGCCAGCAGGCGGAGGAAGCGCACGACCGCCGACCGGCCGGCTAGCGGACGAGAGTTCCTGGCAACATCGCGGCGACAGCGCCGCGAGTAGACTCAGGCCTGCATTCCAGCCTGGCTTAACCGGTAGTTTTGGCTGGCCATGGAGGGGTTGTCACGTGACAGACCGGTTGCCGCTTGACCTGTCGCTGCTGCCCGCAACGGCAGCGGCAGAGAGCGGGAGCACCTCGGTAGGCGGAGTGAATCTGGTCGAGGCTGCGCGGGAATTCGGAACTCCGCTCTTTGTGTACGACTGGGAGCACGTGGCGGCGAACTTCGCCGCGGCGGTAGAGATCTTCGGTGACGACGTCGCCTACGCAACGAAGGCGTTCCTCTGCAAGGCCGTAGCGAGGCTCGCTCATGGCTCAGGGATGTCGCTCGATGTTTCCACCGCCGGCGAGTATCACGTGGCGAGGGCCGCTGGGGTGCCCTCCCACAAGCTGGTCGTTCATGGCAACAACAAGACCCGTGCGGAGGTCGAGCGCGCCGTCTCGGAGGGGGTGCAGTGGATCGTCCTCGATAGCTTCGACGATGTCGGCAAGGTCACCGACGCGGCGAGTCGCCTAGGGACGACTGCGCCCGTCCTGGTCCGGGTCAATCCCGGTGTCGAGGTTCATACACATCGCTTCACCGCCACGGG
>JBOHCP010000716.1:0-3067 GCA_050698875.1 Streptosporangiaceae bacterium
GCGACGCGCTGCTCGGCGGCCGCGACCTCGGCCGCGAGCCGCTCGATGGCCTTCGCGCGGGCGTCGGAGTCCGGAAGTGACCGGGCCTGGTCAGCGCGCCGCGCCAGCCGGCGCTCGTCGCGCAGCATCAGCGCGGGCAGGCGCGCTCGCAGCACAGCGAGCGAGGCAGTCACGGCGATGCTCCATCCGGTGGCAGGCGGTCGGGAACCGCGTCTCAGCATGCCCGGGCCGGGCCCCAGTCGGCTAACGCATTTGCCGCCCGGACCCTTCCTCCGCCGGCGCCCCGGCCTGGCCAACGGAAAGCCGCGAACAGATACTGGTGCTCTCAGCGCAGCGACGCGGGGAGGGCGAGATGACGAACCTGGCGTCCATCCTGGACCGGCCTGCCAGCGCGCAGCCCGACCGGGCCGCGATCCGGCTCGACGATCTGACCGTCAGCTACCAGCGGCTCAGCGACGCCGCCCTGCCGAAGGGCCCGACCGGCACGATCCTCCGTCGCGAGGTCCGCCCGCCCGAGGACTCGTCATGACCGCGGGATCGGCCGGGCGCGGACGCGCCTCGGCAGCGGCGGCGGCCGCCGGGCCAGTGCTGCCGGACGCGGCGGGTGACCTCGCCGGCGCCCTGGACCTGCTGCTGGCCGACGGCGCGCTCGGCGTGCTGCGCAGGTTGCGCCCGGACGGTGCGGCGCTGCGGCTGGCTGTCCGCCTGGCCAGGCGGCCGCAGCGGATCGCGGGCGAGGCCGCGGTCCTCGGCGCCGAGCTTGCCAGGATCGCGGTCGGCCGGTCGGAGGTGGCACCCGATCGCCGGGACCGGCGCTTCGCCGATCCAGCGTGGCGTCAGAATCCGCTGCTGCGGCGCGTCATGCAGGCATACCTGACCAGCAGCCAGTCCGCTGAGCGCGTGCTGGCCGGTGCCGACCTCGACTGGCGCGACGCCGAGCGGCTGCGGTTCGTCCTGATGAACGTGATCGCGGCCGCGTCTCCGACCAACAACCCGCTGCTGAGCCCGGCGTGGCTCAAGTCGCTGGTGGACACGGGCGGCCTGTCGGCCGCGCGCGGCCTGCGCGCGCTGGCCGGCGACCTGGCAGCGGCGCCGCGGGTGCCCGCGATGGTCGAACCCGGCGCGTTCGAGGTCGGCAAGGACCTCGCCGTGACGCCCGGCTCGGTCGTCTACCGCACCGAGATGTTCGAGTTGATCCAGTACGCGCCCGTCACCGAGCAGGTCGGCAGGTACCCGCTGCTCGTGGTGCCGCCGATGATCAACAAGTTCTACATCATCGACCTGGCGCCTGGCCGGAGCATGGCGGAGTTCCTGGTCGGACAGGGGCACCAGGTATTCGCCATCAGCTGGCGCAATCCCGACTACCGGCATAAGGGCTGGAACCTGGACAGCTACGGCGCGGCCGTTGCGGAGGCACTCGACGTAGTGCGGGCGATCACGAGCGCGAGGAAGGCCAGCATCTGCGCGCTGTGCTCGGGCGGCATCGTGTCCTCCATGGTGGCCGCGCACCTGAGCTCGTTCGCCCAGCTCGACACCGTGGCCAGCCTCTTCCTCGGGGTGACGGTGCTGGATCAGGCGCGAGCGGGCACCGCCGGGGCGATGATCGACGAGGCAACCGCCGCGGCTGCCATGGCCGCGTCGGCGGCGCGCGGTTACCTCGACGGCAGGACGCTGGCCGAGGTCTTCGCCTGGCTCAGGCCCGACGACCTGATCTGGAACTACTGGGTCAACAACTACCTCCAGGGCCGGCCGCCGCCGGCGTTCGACATCCTGTACTGGAATGCCGACACGACCAGGCTCCCGGCCGCGCTCCACCACGACTTCATCCGGATGGCGCTCGACAACGCGCTGGTCAAGCCCGACGCGACGACGATGCTCGGGTCCCCGGTCGACCTGTCGAAGGTCGACTCGGACGTCTATGTCGTCGCGGGCATCGCCGATCACCTCTGCCCGTGGCAGTCCTGCTATCGAAGCACCCAGTTGCTGGGCGGCCAGGTAACGTTCGTGCTCTCCACGAGCGGTCACATCGCGTCGATGGTCAATCCGCCCGATAACCCGAAGGCGACGTTCCGGGTGGCCGCTGCTGCAGCCACGGGCGGACGATCGCCTGCGACCCCCCGCGCCGAGAATCCCCCCGACCCTGCGGACTGGCTGGCGGGTGCCTCGTCCGTCAGCGGTAGCTGGTGGCCGCACTACTCCTCGTGGCTGGCAGCACGCAGCGGCGGCACGAAGAAGCGCCGGGCTAAGGCCGGCAGCAAGGAGTTCGCAGTGCTCTGCCCGGCGCCGGGGACCTATGTCCACGACCGCTGACGCGCGTACGACCTTGGAGGTGCGCACCGTGGCACTCGGCAGCCAGCTGGTGCGCATCGCGGTGCGGCCGGCCCGCCGCGGCTTGCGTGGAAGGCCGGCCAGCACACCGTTGCTGCTGATCAACGGCATCGGCGCGAGCCTTGAGCTGCTGCAGCCGTTCGTCGACGAGCTCGACCCGGCGCTCGAGGTCATCCGGTTCGACGTGCCGGGCGTCGGCGGGTCGCCGCTGCCCGCAGCGCCGTACCGGTTCACCGGCCTGTGCAGGCTCATCGGCGAGCTGCTGACCGAGCTCGGACACGGCCGGGCCGACGTGCTCGGCATCTCCTGGGGTGGCGCGGTAGCGCAGCACTTCGCCTTCGCGGAGCGGTCACGATGCCGCCGGCTGGTACTGGTCAGCACCGCCACCGGCATGATCATGGTGCCGGCCAGGCCGTCGGTGCTGGCCCGGATGGCAACGCCCAGGCGGTACACCGATCGCGACTACCTGGGGAGCGTCGCGGGCGACCTGTACGGCGGGAGCGCGCGGACCAACCCCGGCCGGGTCGCGGCGGCGATGAACGCGCACAACAGAATCGGCTCAAGGCTCGGCTACGCCTACCAGCTGACCGCCGGCCTGGGCTGGACGAGCGCGCCCTTCCTGCCGCTGGTGAGACAGCCCACGCTGATCGTGTCTGGTGCCGACGACCCGATCATCCCGCTGGCGAACGCGCGGCTGATGCACCGGCTGATCCCGTACGCGCAGCTGCACGTCTTCGCC
>JBOHCP010000717.1:0-3067 GCA_050698875.1 Streptosporangiaceae bacterium
CGGTTGCTCGGCGCGTACGACCCGGTGCTGCTGGGCTGGGAGTCCCGGTATCCCGTGCTGGCCGGTCACGAGGAGATCGTCACGGTCAACGGCCTGTTCCGGCCGTTCGCCCTGGTGGCCGGGCAGGCCGCGGGCAGCTGGGCGTATCGGGTCGGCCAGGTGATTCTTGACCTGTTCGGTCCGCTGCCCGCGGGGGCCGAGGACGCGCTCGCGGCCGAGGCTCGCGACGTCAGGCGCTACCTTGCATCGGAACCGGAACCAGCCGCAGACGAGGGGTCACGATGAGGGTGCCTGAGCTAGCCGACCTGCCGTTCGCCGCCGCGCTGACGCGACACGACGGTGCCCTTGAGGCAGACGTCGACTACGACACCGTGCTGTTCGACGGGGTCGAATTCGCCGACCCCCGGCTGCCCAACGCCGGCTTCCTTGATTGTGTCTTCCGCCGGGTTTCCATCAGCGGTGGCCGGCTCGCTCGGGCGCGGCTGCGCGATGTCTGGCTGCGAGATGTGCGCCTGACCGGCACATTCCTCGCCGAGAGCTCGTGGCGGGACGTCACCGTGGTCGGGTCGAGCCTGGCCGGCGTCCAGGTGTTCGGCGCGGAGCTGCGGCGCGTGGTGTTCAGCGGCTGCAAGCTCGACTCGGTCAACTTCCGGGGCACACGGCTGACCGATGTCACCTTCGACCGGTGTGTGCTGCGAGACGTCGATTTCGGCGGCGCGACGCTAACGGGCTGCGCGTTTCCTGGCGCTGAGCTCACCAGGGTCGAGCTCAGCAAGGTCACCATGGAGCGAACCGACCTGCGGGGTGCCTCGCTCGGGATTGTCATCGACTCGGACTCGCTCCGCGGCGCGATCATCAGCTCGGCGCAGCTGGCAATCGTGGCGCCGGTGCTCGCAGGCACGCTCGGCATCGTCGTTGACGACGAGCCGCCCGGCTAGCTCACCGCCGGGGAACGGCCGTCGTTCAGGGCTGGTCGGGACGGGTGAGCGAGGCCGGATCGGGCTGCTGCCCGGGTAGCACCACCTCGGCCGAGACGTCAGCGGCCAGCCGGACAATGTCGCCGCCGGCGAGCCGGACGCTGATCCCCGGCAGCACCCGGTCGCCGTTGACGAACGTGCCATTGGTCGAGCTCTCGTCCCGGATGCTGGCGTGGCCGGCGTCGTCCACTGTCACCGTCGCGTGCCGCCTTGATACGTTCTCATACCGCGCGAATGCGGCCGCCACCAGGGATTCGGCCGGGTCACGACCGAGCAGGACGGTGGTTCCGGCCGGGACTTCCACGTTCCCGGTCGGGAATGACAGCCGGAGCACCGTCGACGAGATCGGGCCGGTGCGCTGGTCGGGGCGCAGGTACTCCTGCATCACCGTGCTGGCGGCGGGCGTGTCGTCGTCCCTGGCGGTCCGCGGCAGGTTGGCACCGCAGCGGAAGCAGATCAGGTCGTCCGTCCTCACCTCGGCCGCGCAGTGGGGGCACGTCAGCGTCATCACAGGTCCTCCCAGACTTCACGGCTGGCAGCCCGACCAGACAGCCGCCGCAATGCTCGCACGAGAGATTAACGTGCCAGACCGTGGCGATGTGCCACGCCTCCGCGCCAGGCTGGCTTCAGCTCGCTGACCAGGAGCGATGCCGTACGATCCCAGGTATGGTCGGCTTCACGCTCAGCGTCGAGCACGAGGCGCTCCGATCCACCGTCGAGCAGTTCGCTCGCGAGGTGGTCGCACCGGTGATCGGGGCGCACTACGAGCGGGGCGAGTTCCCGTACGAGATCGTGGCCAGAATGGGCAAGCTGGGCTTGTTCGGCTTGCCCTTTCCTGAGGAGTACGGCGGCATGGGGGGCGACTACTTCGCCCTGTGCCTCGCCCTGCACGAGCTGGCCAGGGTCGATTCGTCGGTGGCCATCACGCTGGAGGCCGGCGTCGCACTCGGCGCCATGCCCATCTATCGGTTCGGGACGAAGGCGCAGAAGGACCGCTGGCTGCCCGAGCTCTGTCAGGGTGAGCGCCTGGCGGCGTTCGGGCTGACCGAGCCGGGTGGCGGGTCTGACATCCCTGGCGGGATGCGGACGACGGCCCGCCTCGACGGCGACGAGTGGATCATCGACGGGTCCAAGGCGTTCATCACCAACGCCGGCACGGCGATCACCTCGGTGGTAAGCGTGCTCGCCTGGACGCGGCCCCCGGCCGAAGGGCCCGGCGCGATGCGGGAGATCTCCGCAATCATGGTGCCGTCGGGGACGGCGGGCCTCACGGTGGGCGAGGAGTACTCGAAGGTCGGCTGGCGCGCCTCGGATACCCGGGAGCTGAGTTTCTCGGGCTGCCGGGTGCCGCGCGAGAACCTGCTCGGAGAACGCGGCCGCGGATACGCGCAGTTCTTGCAGACTCTGGATGAGGGCAGGGTCGCGATCGCGGCGCTGTCGGCAGGGCTGGCCGCAGGTTGCGTCGACGAGTGCGTGCGGTACGCCCGCGAGCGCACGGCCTTTGGCCACCAGCTCGGCCACTACCAGGCCATCCAGTTCAAGATCGCGGACATGGCGGCGAGGGCGCACCTTGCCCGGCTGGCCTGGTACGACGCCGCGGCCCGGCTCGTCGCAGCGGAGCCGTTCAAGTCGCAGGCCGCGATCGCGAAGCTGACCTGCGCCAACGCGGCCATGGACAACGCGAGGGACGCTACCCAGATCTTCGGCGGCTACGGGTTCATGAACGAGTTCCCGGTCGCCCGGTTCTACCGGGACGCCAAGGTGCTCGAGATTGGCGAGGGCACCTCCGAGGTCCAGCGCATGGTCATCGCGCGCCAGCTTGGCCTCGAGCAGTCCTAGCCTAGCCGCCGAGCTTGACGATCATGGGTGGTACGGACGGTGCCTGCCCGGACTTGATCATGTTGAAGTTCGACATGAGCCGTACCACACGTTCCAGATTGATCGCGCTGGTCACGGTCGGATAGCTGCCGATGGTGGACAGGTCGGCATCCGCGACGCTCATCCCCGTCGTCTTGGGCAGGATCTGCTGAACCTGGCTGGTCATGGACGCCTGCGTCTGCGCACTGGCGATGGCCGCCTGGAAGTCGGCC
>JBOHCP010000718.1:0-3052 GCA_050698875.1 Streptosporangiaceae bacterium
CTAGTCCTGGCCTAGTCCTGGCCTAGTCCTGGCCTAGTCCTGGCCTAGTCCGAGCCCCGGAATCCAGCACTGCCGGTGAACCCGGCATGATATGGACGAGATCACACCGCTGAATCCCGGTGATACACCACCTCGCGTGCTGGGGGGCCGCATGAGTGACGTGAATGCCGAGATCGGTGCCCGGCAGGCCGCCGGCCATGCGGCGCCCGCCCGGCAGGGCAACAAGTGGTGGACTCTGGTCGCGGTCTGCCTCGGCACGTTCATGCTGCTGCTCGACATCACCATCGTGACCGTTGCGCTGCCCGACATCCAGCTCGCCCTCCACTCCACGTTCTCCGACCTGCAGTGGATCGTGGACGCCTATGCGCTCACCCTCGCCGCGTTCCTGCTGACCGCCGGCAGCCTCGCAGACATGTACGGGCGACGGCTGCTTTACCTGATCGGGCTGGTGATCTTCACCGGAGCGTCGGTGCTGTGCGGCTTCGCCGTGAACACGATCATGCTCGAGTTGTCCCGCGGGCTGCAGGGCATCGGCGGCGCGATCATGTTCTCGGTGTCCCTGGCGTTGCTCGCGGACGCCTTCCGCGGCCGGGACCGGGGAGTCGCGTTCGGCGTCTGGGGGACGATCACCGGCCTGGCGGTGGCCATCGGCCCGTTGCTCGGCGGCGTCCTGACCACGGGCATCTCCTGGCGGTGGATCTTCTTCGTGAACGCGCCGATCGGCGTCGTCGCCGTCGCGATCACGGCGATACGGGTAGCCGAGTCGCGGCTGGCGGCTGCGACCAGGCCGGACTGGCCGGGCTTCGTGCTGTTCACCGCCGGGCTCGCGAGCCTTGTGTACGCGCTGATCGAGTCGAGCCGGACGTCGTTCACCGACGGCGTGGTGCTCGGCTGCTTCGCCGCCGCTGCTGTGCTGCTGTGCGCGTTTGTGCTGGTGGAATGGCGCGTCGTGCATCCGATGTTCGATCTCGGCCTGTTCCGGCTGCCTACCTTCGGCGGCGGCCTCGTCGCTGCTTTCGGGCTGAGCGCGTCCATCTTCGCCATGCTGCTCTACCTCGTGCTGTACCTGCAGGACATCCTCGGCTACTCGGCCCTCGGCGCCGGGGTGCGACTCACGATCATCTCCGGCGGCATCCTCATCACCGCCACGATCTCCGGCCGGCTGTCTGCGCGCGTGCCGGTGCGGCTGCTCATCGGACCGGGCCTCCTCCTGGTCGGCGTGGCGCTGCTGCTGATGCGCGGCCTGTCCGCGACGTCGGCCTGGACCCACCTGATACCCGGCCTGATCGTCGGTGGCCTCGCCGTCGGCCTGATCAATCCGCCGCTGGCGTCAACGGCGGTGGGGGTCGTTGCGCCGGAGCGCGCCGGAATGGCGTCCGGGATCAACTCGACGTTCCGGCAGGTGGGCATCGCGACCGGGATAGCGCTGCTCGGATCGCTGTTCGCCAGCGAGGTCACCAGCGAGCTGACCGCCAGGGCCAGCGCCGTGCCTGGGTTGTCCGGGCATGGCGGGCAGATCGCCTCGGCGGTGAAGTCAGGGCAGACCCAGCAGCTGCTCGGCCGGGTGCCGGGACCGGACCGGCAGGCCGTCGCGGGCATCGCCAGGGCAGCGTTCACCGCCGGCCTGGACCGCATCCTGCTGGTCGCCGCGATCATCGCGCTGGTCTCGGGCGTCGTGTCGCTGCTGGCGATCCGGACCAGGGACTTCGTGCAGACCGGGGCGGAGGCGCCGGGCGGCATCGGCTGATGCCAGCCTTACAGTTACCGCATGCGGAAGTACGTCATCATGGGCGTCCAGGGGAGTGGCAAGGGGACCCAGAGCGCCATGCTCGCGGCCGACTTCGACCTGGTGCACATCGCCGTAGGCGACATCTTCCGGTGGAACGTCCAGCACCACACCAAGCTGGGCGCGCAGGTGCGGCGCATCATGGCGACCGGGGAACTGGTCGGCGACGACCTGGTCGAGGGCGTGGTGAAAGACCGGCTTTCCCAGCACGACTGGAACTACGGCTTCATCATCGACGGCTTCCCGCGCAATGAGCGGCAGGCGGAGTTCTTCCTGGAGAGCTATGACATCGACGGGGTCATCCACCTCGAGCTGCCCGACAGCGAGGTGCGCCGCCGGGTGATGGCGCGCCGGCACTGCGACAACTGTGGCATGGACTACAACCTCATCGACGCTAGCCCGCGTGAGGAAGGCAGGTGCGATGTCTGCGACGGCAAGCTCCTCCAGCGCGAGGACGACACCGAGGAGGCGCTGGCGGTCAGGCTGCGCGACTATCACAGCAAGACGAACCCGGTGCTCGCCATCTTCTCGCGCAAGGAGTACGTCGTCTCGGTCGACGCGCGGCCGCCGAAGGAACAGGTCCAGCAGGCGATCAGGACGGCACTGAAGCTGCCGCCCTACCGGGGCTGATCATTGATGCGAGTAGTAATAGCGCCGGACTCGTTCAAGGGCAGCATCGCTGCCGCGACGGCCGCTGCGGCACTGGCGGCGGGCTGGCGCTCGGTGCGACCGCACGACGAGGTCATTCAGCTGCCGCTGGCCGACGGCGGTGAGGGCACGCTTGCCGTGCTCGCGGCGGCCGATCCCGGCAGCCGCTGGCACCACGTCGGAGTGAGCGGCCCCTGTGACGCGCTGGTGAAGGCGGCCTGGCTCGAGATGACGGGGAACGTGGCCGTTGTCGAGCTAGCCGCGGCCGCCGGGCTGCCGTTGCTAGGCGCGGCCATGCCCCTGGACGCGCACAGCTACGGCGTCGGTGAGCTCGTCGGCCACGCGCTGAACGCCGGGGTGGCGATGGTCACGATCACGCTGGGCGGCTCGGCGTGCACCGACGGCGGAACCGGCCTGCTGGCCGCCCTCGGTGCCAGGTTCCTTGACGACAGCGGGCACGTGCTGCCGCTCGGGGGCGGGGCGCTCAGTCGGCTCGCGGCCGTCGACCTGTCCGGCATGCGACCGCCGCCGGCCGCCGGGGTCAGCTGCCTCACCGACGTGCACGCGCCGCTGCTCGGTCCGGGCGGGGCGGCCGCGGTCTTCGGGCCGCAGAAGGGC
>JBOHCP010000719.1:0-3047 GCA_050698875.1 Streptosporangiaceae bacterium
GAATCGCCGCTACCGCTGCCTGCATGCCAGTATCCTACCAGAATTAAACACTTTACGCAGCATTTGCGGTACAGAAAACACCAGGTCAGGTCATGTCAGGTACCCACGCTTCCGGAGATCTGAGGCTCACCAGGGGCGTTTGGCGTATCACGGCAACCCGCCCGCCGCTCATATGTGACAACGCTGGGATGCGGCGACAGGCCTTCGCTGTGACGGTACGGTGACGGCCTCAAGTGTGGCGGGTTCTGTTGAACGCGCTGCTTGGTGGCCGGAGGAGATCGATGCTCAGAGCACGAAGTTCGCACCGGCGAGCCGGAATCCTTCTTGATCGGGACGGGACGATCATCGTCGACCATGGGTACGTCGGATCAGTCGACCGCGTCGAGTTCATAGAAGGGGCGCCGGAGGCGATCGTCAGCTTCAATCGGGCTAACATCCCAGTCGCGGTTGTCACTAACCAGGCTGGCGTGGCGCACGGCCTTTACGGGATCGACGACGTAGCCCGGGTGCACCAGTACATCGCAGAGCGACTGGCTGAGCGCGGGGCGCACATCGACCTCTTTTTGTTCTCTCCGTATCACCCCGCAGGAGTCGTCCAGGCCTTCGCTCGCAGGAGCGAGGAGCGAAAACCGAGGCCGGGCATGGCAACGGCGGCGGCAGCCGCGCTCAACCTCGATCTGACCACCTCGTGGGTAGTGGGGGATCGGCTAGAGGATATCGGCTTGGCCGAGGCGGTAGGGGCGTCTGCGATCTACCTGGGACCTGACCGTTGCGACCGGCAAGGTGTTTGGTCGTTCCAGAGCCTCGCGGCCGCAGCTTCGTTCATTCTGGAGCGGACCGTCGTATGAGTACCGTACGCGATCTCCGGCTCTATGCACCGCCCGCCCAAGGCATGTCGGCGAAGTTCCCGGACTCGCCTTACGGAAGCGCTGAGGCGTATTTCGGCGCATACGCCCAGGAGACTGCCCGTGCCTCGACCTCGGTTGAGGCCTCTGCGCTCGCTCGCGCGGCGGCGCTCCTCATCGAGGCATACACGCGCCGTGCCTTGGTGTTCTCGTGTGGCAACGGCGGCTCGGCCGCCATCTCGAACCACCTGCAATGTGATCACCTCAAGGGCGTGCGCACGACGACCGACCTTGTCCCACGCGTCTTCAGCCTCAGTGCCAATATCGAGCTACTTACCGCAATCGCGAACGACATCGCATATGAAGACGTTTTCGCGTATCAGCTTCAGTCGCAATCAGCGCCTGGTGACGTCCTCATCGCCGTCTCATCGTCAGGCCGGTCACCCAACATCGTGCGCGCCCTCACCTGGGCCCGCGAGCACGACCTGCGCACTATCGCGCTCACCGGCTTCGACGGTGGCGACGCCAAGGCGGTGGCCGAGGTCACCATTCATGTCGATGGAGCGAATTATGGTATCATCGAAGACTTGCATCAGGCAATCATGCATGCTCTTGGCCAATACATCCGGCAGTCGCGAATGACCGCGCATGCGATCTCGTCGAACGTGTTCTGACTCATGGCCGGCGCCCGAAGCCCAGACATGACGCGGCGACAGCATAGTCCGCTGTTTATTGCAGGAAATCGGCAGGAACGCATGCGCGTGGCGATCAACCTGTTGACGGAAGACCCCGCCAGCCCATCGGGAGCCCACTGGTTCTGGACTCGGATGATCCCCGAAATGGCCAAGCGACTCGAGTCTGGCGAGGAACTGCACCTGCTGGTGAGCCCGAGGTCGAGGCATCTTTACCAGGGCTATGGGCCGGGCGTGCGCTACATCACATATCCGTGGTCGAACGAGCGGCGCACGCTACGGACGCTCAGCGAGCACATGTATTCTCCCCCACGGTTGCGCCTCAGCCATATCAACGTGTTCAACAGCTTGATGGCCCCTATAGTGAATCTCTCATGGTCGCTTGTCATCCACATGAAGACGATGCACGCATTCACCGCCCCCGACTCCCTCACTCCGCTGGCACGTTTCTACAGGAGGATGAATTATCCGCGTTCCGCGCGGGTCGCCGATTCGATCATCATCAACTCCGAGAGCCTGCGCTCGGAGATCCAGCATTACCTGGCGGTCGATCCGCGCAAGCTTAAGCTGATCTACGAGGCGGTCGATCACGATCTCTTCAAACCAGGCGATGCCGGGCAAGCCCGCGTTCATGTTGCGCAGTACGGCGTCACGAAGCCGTTCGTGCTCTTTGTGTCAAGCCTGTGGCCGTACAAGAACTGCGACGGACTGCTCAGGGCGTGGGCGTCCGCCCGCCCTCAGCTTGTGGATCGTCAGCTAGTTATCGTTGGCGGTGGACGTGACGAGAAGTACGTCGCGGGGCTGCACAGGCTCGCGGCCGATCTAGGCATCTCTGCAGATGTGATCTTCACCGGCGCAGTTCCGCTGGAGGAGACCGTCCGCTTCTACCAAGCGGCCGATGTATTCGTGTACCCGTCGCTCAATGAGACCTTCGGTCTCCCCATCCTGGAGGCCATGGCCTGCGGCTGCCCGGTCGTAACCTCGGACACTAGCGCCATGCCTGAAACAGCAGGCGGAGCCGCGGTCCTGTCCGATCCCAAGGATCCGGCTTCGATCGCCTCGGCGATCGCCAGAGCTGTAGGCAACGGGGATCGGCTGCGCGGAGCGGGGCTCCGGCGGGCAGGCCAATTCACGTGGGGGGCGACGGCTGCATCGACCCTCGACGTCTATCGGGAAGCTGCCGAGCGCAGAGGTCATCGACTGAAGTGAAGATCCTCGTTACCGGTGGTGCCGGGTTCATCGGATCCCATACCTGTGATCAGCTCCTGGCGCTCGGGCACGACGTGGTCGTGCTCGATGCGCTAACCCAGCGCGTACACGGGAACCGGCGGCCCGCCTACCTGAGTCCCCAGACCGACTTCTACGAGGGCGACGTGCGCAACCACGACCTGGTAGCGAACCTGCTCCGCCGCGTCGATGCGGTCTATCACTTCGCCGCCTACCAGGACTACCTGCCCGACTTCTCGCGATTCTCCGATGTGAACGTGGTCTCGACGGCACTGATATACGA
>JBOHCP010000720.1:0-3047 GCA_050698875.1 Streptosporangiaceae bacterium
GTACGGCTCCATCGGGTTGCGGTGCGCGTTCGCCCGGCCGCCCCGCCGCGACCGGTCCAGCGGGAACGGGTTGAGGACCGGCCCCGTGCCCATGTCCCGGTGCGCGTCGTAGAAGCATCGCAGCACCGTCTCGCTGTGCGCCCGCACCGACGCCGCGTACGGCTCGCCGGCCGTAGCCGCCGCAGATGGCTGGCCGCGCCAGTGCGGCCGGGCCGGCTTGCCCGCGATCAGCAGCCAGCGGCAGAAATCACGCGCCTCCACCCGGGTCGCCCGATCCCACGGCACCTCGATCGCCCACAAGAACCGGAACCACCGCATTCTCTTTGCTTTGATGCAGTGTCTCGATAGGTCTTCCGGAGTGCGGGGACCCGGCGTTTTGCGTGTTGCAGTAGGCCGCGTCTCGTCCGGTAACATCCCGGCCCATGCAACTGGTCTTGTTCGACTCCAGCGGCTGGGACGGCTGGTGTGTGGCGGCCAGGCCGGCCATCCCGGACCGCATGCCGGTCCTCATCTACGACGACCTGCTCTTCGAGGACGAGGGTGTGCCGCGGCCGGTGGTGGCGGTCAACCGGTGGCTGCGCGAGCTGCCGGTCAGCGGCGCTCCGGCGCCGCTGACGTGGGTGACCTATGGGCGGGTGCTGCGGGACTGGCTGACCTTCTGCGACGAGCGCGGTGTTTCGGTGTTCGGTGTCCGGGAGCAGCTGAAAGCGGTGCTGTCGGCGTATGCGGCCCACCGGGCCAGCGGGCCGGAGAAGACCCGTTTCGCGGCGACGACATGGAACCAGCACATGAGCGTGTTGTCGTCCTTCTATGCCTGGGCGCAGGCGGAAGGCCACGGGGGTGCGGTGCCGTTCAGCTATGCCCAGGCGCGGGCTCATTACAACGGCCAGACCCGCGTGGTGCGGGCGAACCTGGCGATGCGGCGGGTCCCGAGGCCGCACGTGAGCATCAAGTACCTCGAAGCCGGCTTCGCGGCGATGTTCCTCAGCGCACTGGCCGGGCTGACCCCGGACGGAAGCGCGGATACCGGGTACCGGGGCCGGGAACTGACCCGCAACACCGCGGTCGCGAGCCTGGCGCTCGCGTCCGGGCTGCGCCGGCAGGAGTTCAGCTACCTGCTGTCCTTTGAGGTGCCGGCCTGTCCGCCGGCCTCGCACCCGGACGGTCTGCCGATCCTGCTGGCGGTCCCCGAGGGGATCACCAAGGGCCGCAAGTTCCGGACCACCTGGGTGGACGCCGGGACCCTCGCGACGGTGCACGGCTACCTGGCGCTGGACCGGGCCGCGAGCACCCTCGGATCCACGTGGCGGCCGCCGGCGTCGTGGGGGGAGCCGCTGATGGTGACCGAGGCGGGCCCGGACGGCGGCCGGGTGAACGGGCGGAAGGTGAAGTGGGCGGCGCTGCTGCCCGCGCAGCGTCGCCGCCTGGTCGACGAGCGCGGGGGGTCGTGCCTTCTGGCGGTGCGCGGCGACGGCGGGCCGTTCACCGCCTGGGACACGGTCTTCACTCGCGCATCGGAGCGGATCCGCAGCTGTTTCGAGCCCCGCTTCCCGCACGTTTTCTGCCACAAACTGCGCCATTCGTTCGCCATGGCGACCTTGGAGAAGCTGGTGGCCGGGTTCTACGCCCAGGTCGCCGGCCTGGCCATCACCGGCGGGGACGCCGGGCCGGATGCCGCTTTGGCGTTGTATCTGGCCAAGTCCGACCCGCTGATGGTGCTCCGGGACCTGCTCGGGCACTCCTCCGCGCTGACGACCGAGGCCTACCTGCGCCGGCTGGACACCACACGGATCTACCGGGACGCCTACGAGCAGGCCCTGGCAGGTGCGCCGGCGGCCGAGCGGAAGGCCGCCGGCGCCGAGGCCACCGCCGAATTCACCGACGACACCGACCCGGACGTGGACGGCCCCGGCCCGCAGCCGGGGGGCCGCTGATGCCAGCGGAACTGCTGGCGGATCCGCTGGGGATCGCGTGCGCGTTCAGCAACGGCCGCAGCCGCCGGTGGCTGATCTCCGGGGATGCCGGGAAGTCACGCCTGGCAGCGGATCTGCTGGCCGGCCTGGCCGAGCTGGTCTACCCGCACGGCACCGTCGACTCCGCTAAGACCATCGAGTGCTACCTGGTCGGACTGCGGGACATGGCGGCGTTCATGGCCGCCCGCGGTGTCGCCGGCGGGGCCACGGCGTTGACCCGCGCGGTGCTGGTGGAGTACTGGATGCAGGCCGGACCGATGCGGGAGACGTGGACGCGGCGAATGCTGGCCGGTTACCACGCCGCGGCCGGTGTGCTCGATCCGGCCGTGCTCGCCTTGACGACCGGGCGGCATTTCACTCCGCAGTCTCGCAGCACGCCGCTGACCCCTTATACCGAGCAGGAGTGGGAGAAGCTGCAGCAGGAGTTCCGGAGGGTCACCGATGAGGCGTTCAATGTCCACAGGCACGCCCTCGCCGGCGCCAAGTCTGGTTGTGACCCTCGCGATGGGGGATGGAACGAAGACAACCTCCGCCATCTGCTGAGCCGGATCGGGCCCTGCGCAGCCGCGCGAGTCGATGCGCATCTGGGCAAGAAGCCCGGATGGGTGGTTTATCACGGCGGCGTCCGGGCCACATGTGACGAGCTGTTCCCGTCAGCCACCGTGGCGATGGCCTACCGGCTGCTGTTCGGCACAGTCAGCGGAATCGTGCCCGACGGGGTCGCCGATCTGGGTGTCGGCGACATCGAGTGGGCCGGTGATGCGACCGTGCTGCTGGGCTACGTCAAGGGCCGGACCGCAGCGGAGTCGGTGACGTTGCCGCGGCGTGCGGTCAGATTGCTGGAGCAGTGGCTGGAACATTCGGCGTTGCTGCGCCGGCACGCACCACCGGAGGTCACCGGCCGGCTTTGGCTGCACTACAACTACAGCGGATCGCCCCGCTGGCCGGCCACGATCGCTCGGGGGACCCAAGCCGCTGTGGTGAAGAAGCGGGACCTCCCTCCGGTCGATCAGCGGCGGATCCGCACCACCTACCTGTCGCTGCGGGACCGCGGCAGCTGGCACGGCTCGGCTC
>JBOHCP010000721.1:0-3041 GCA_050698875.1 Streptosporangiaceae bacterium
GGGCGGCACTCGCTGGCGAGTGCCGCCTTCCGGCGAAGATAGCGGTCATTGTAGTGATCGTCTTCCGCCGAAGGCAGGTACGGACCGGGCTATGACGAGCTCGCGGCTTGGCGCTGCTTGCAGGCGGATTGCCTCGTTGAGGACGCGGGCGCCGCGTACCCGCCCGAGCCGCTATGTTCGGAGCCTGCAGGTGCCCAGGGCGTGAACTGCCACATGCCGTCACGGATATCGGCGACGACAGGCGCGCCCGGAACCCGCTGCCTGCGAGCTTTCTCGACGAGCTTCGCCTCGATGCGCGGCCATCCCTTTCCCTCCTCCACGCCGCCGCAGAGCTGAAATGTGGTGCTGCCGGGCGGCACCACCCGGAGGCGGGCACCGCGGAAATCGACCGGCTGTTCCTGGTTGCCACGGCGGCCGGCGCCGCGCCCGATCATCTCGAGCCGGAATCGCAGCACGACAAGGCTGCCACCCCAAGCGGGACTGGCTCGCCCGTTCCAGGCCGCCTGCGGCCCGCCGCGCGCTCGGTCTGCTTGGCAAGCCCGCACCCGGTCACCGCAGCCCATCCTGTTGCCGCCTTCCAGTCGTTTCTGACGTGACTATCTCGCCGCTGACCTCGGTGAGCGCCCGCGGCGCGTCACATATGATCCACGATGTTTAATTGAGGACGAACTTCAGTTCAGCGTCGACCCAAAAGGCATCTCTGCGTTTCGGTGCGTTTTTCCCAGCGTGCTTTTCTGTCACTTTCTTTACGCTCAGCCTCTTGTTCCCTAGCCTATTGTGTTGTGCTTTTTGAGCAGCCGGTACACGGTTGTGTGTGCGACTCCGTACTCCCGACCAAGCTGCTTCGCAGATGCCCCTCGTCTGGCTAGAGATAGCAGCTCCTGGACGGTGCCGGTCGACAGCCCCTTTGAGCAGTCATAGTGAGCCTGGTTGACGAACTTGCGTCCCTTGGCGACATCCTGGCCGCAGCCGCAGCCGCAGCCGCAGCTGCAAAGCTCCTGATGAGCACGAACCGGTGTATTAACGTCGCAGTCCTGCAGGATGGCGTCCAGTTTTGATGCGATTTGCCCCGTTCGAAAGCTGTCCAATCAGGGGCGCAGGTAGAACCAATAATTCGAACGAAATGTCTACTACTCTCATATGATCGATCACGAAAGCGGAAAACCGCTGCTCACAGGCCACTTACCGGCAGCCGAACCGGCTCCGCCACGCCAGGCAAAGCTTGATCACGATAGACCTGCGAGAGAAACCGCGCGCCACGCGCACCGCCAGTCGGCGCTCCCCCAGCTAGCCCAGGGCCGGAGCGCAATGAGCAGCGGCCCGATGGAACGTGTGCTGACAGCCGGCACCCGTCCCGTCACTAGCGCGGGCGCTCCCGCCAAGTCCAGCAGTGTCCCACCGCCCGTCACTGCCGGCCGGATCCTCGAGAACCTGCGCCCGGACTGCCAAGAACCCAGGAGCCGGCACCGCCGCCAGAACGCGTCCCAGTGCCGATAGACACCGACACAGCCAGCCTCAACCGATCGCTGCGCGCGCGGCCGAACGGCCATCTGCATACCGGCAGACGTCCTGTCGTGCCGACGAGCGGACGATGCCAGACCTGCGTGAGCCGCAGGTACTTGAGGCTGGTCGCATCGGGCTGGTCACGTCCTGACGGGTCCTCGCCGCTGGCGGGGCGCGCTGGACAACGGGTGTCGTCCCGGAGGGCGGCTGAGGCCTCGGCCAGGCTCTGCATAACGCCCGCAGGCCACATCACGAAACGTGATGCGATTTCAGCAGGCGTGACGCAGGATGGTCGCCGTGAGGGCCACCGCCAAGACGCTGCACGGCAAAGCGCTGTCCTCCATGCGCACGGCGATGACCGCCTTCAACAGCCCCCACGACGATGGCCGACCGACCGTCGTGCTCCTCCACCTTCAACACGCGTTCGAGATGCTCCTCAAGGCCGCGCTCGTCCAGGGGGGAGCGAGGGTCTTCGACAAGAAGTCCGGCCGCAGCATCGGGTTCGAGGCGGCGATCAACCAGTCCTCTCAACTTGCGGGCTTCAAGCTGACCCACGACGAGTCCGGGACGCTCCGAGCCATAGACGCCCTACGGGACGACGAGCAGCACTGGTTCAACGACGTCGTCGAGGGCTTGCTCTACCTCCACGCCAGGGCTGCGGTGACGCTGTTCGATGAGCTGCTGTTCCGTGCCTTCAGGCAGCGGCTGGCCGACCATCTGCCCAACCGCGTTTTGCCAGTCTCGACCGAGGCACCGCAGGACATCCTCGCGCTTGTGGACAGCGAGTACGCCAACATCGCTGCGTTGCTCAAGCCGGGTCGCCGAGCCCGCGGGGAGGCACGCGCCAAGATCCGCACCCTCCTCGCGCTCGAGGCGCACGTCGACGAGGACACGAAGGTCAGCGACTCCGACGTGAACCGCGTCGAGAAGGGCATCAAGGCCGGCAAGACGCGCCAGCAGGTGTTCCCCAAGCTGAATCCCCTCTCCGCCGAGATCAGCGGCGAGGGGCTGACGGTCAAGGTCAAGATCGTCAAGCAGGCGGACGCCTTGCCGGTACAGCTAGTGCGTGACGGCGACGTCGTGGACGCCGCAGCGGTCCGGGAGGTGGACCTTCAGAAGAAGTTCCATTGGTCGCCCTTTGACTTGGCCGACAAGTTGAAGATCTCGCGCCCCCGAGCGACTGCCCTCCGTGAGCACCTCGGTATCGACAAGGACCCTGACTGTCTGCACGTCTTCGAGTTCGGCTCGCAGAAGCACGCGCGCTATTCCGACAACGCCCTGACGCGCATGCGGGAAGCCTCCGCCAAACAGGACATGGATGCGATTTGGAAATCGCACGGCCCGGGCCGTCGCTCGAAGCCCCGCCCGCGGTGCTCCCAGCCCGACTGCGCCGACGCGCAGGGGCAGAAGGCGTCCTAGCGGTCGACGGTCGCGCGGAGCCACCCTCGGATCTAGCCGATCGCCCGCTCATGCCGCGCGTCGTGCGCGACGGTGCGCGATCCTTGCTGCGTGCTGCTCAGGTCAGGGAGGTGTAGAGG